>JAYURB010000306.1:0-7937 GCA_043756425.1 Bacteroidota bacterium | reverse complement strand
TCTTGGTTTATCGGTTGCAGATTATGTTTTTATGCCGAAAATATCTGCATTGTATGAGAGCAGACAGTTTGCCAAACTGCAGCAAATGGTTAGAAATTCTTCTCTCCAGATCTTAAGCATTACACTTCCTGTTGCATTAATATTATTTTCGGGAGGTAAATGGATATTGGGATTATTCGGCAATTCTTTCTCCAATTCCTATCTTCCATTAGTAATACTTTTATCCGGACAAATAATCAATGCCTCTACAGGAATGGTTGGAGGGTTGATGTCAATGACAGGGCATCAAAAAATATTTTTTTCCTTTTATATAATTGCTTTTGTTTTTCAATTTCTCCTGAATGTTATTTTGATTCCTAAATTGGGAATCACCGGTGCTGCAATTGGTTCATCTGTATCAATGGTTCTATTAAATATTCTTGGGTACAGATTTGTGAATAAAAAACTTCGGATAAAAGCATCTTTTTTTTAACATTAAAATAACTATATTCGTCTGTGAGCATTTCCCCGGAAGTTTCAAGGAGTATAATTGAACATAAGTCAAGCAGATTTGACCGAATACTTCTTTTTTTACTTGTTTTCAGTATCTATTTTGAAGCAAATCTTCCCAGTCCGGGTGGAGCAAGTACGCCATTTCTGATATTTGGTTTTACAATGGTTTACCTTTCATTTACCAGACTGAATAGGTTGCTGCGACTTTTTTCCAGTATATATTTTATTTCAGCCATGAGCTTTGCACTTTTATGCACGTTTATGGAAACGCTGCATCCATTTGCTTCTTATGAATTTGTTTTTCGATACATCAATATGACTCTTGGCATGTTTGGCATAGCTGCACTCTGCAGAGATAAACAGGCATTTGATCTGGCTATGTTTACTTTTGTATTAGCCAGCGCACTTCAATCCATAATTATAATAACAGGAACTGCACCGCTGCTGCGATCTTTCACTGCTCATGGTTTTTCAGATGCTTCCCAGGCACGATTAATGGCATTCGAGGAATTTTATCTCCGGGGCAATCTAAACGACATATCTTATTTTTCTTCCATAGGGGCAATCATTGGAATTATATGGTCTTATTATGAAGAGATGAGGTGGAAAAAAATATTGATTCTTGCTTTGGCTCTTCCTTCTGTACTTGGTGTTTTCCTGACAGCATCGCGTACGGGAGCCGTTGTTTTTTTTACATCATTTCTGATTTTTATTTATAAGTCTAAATTGAATTTGAAGAAGTGGATTTTACCGACAATCGTTTTGATTTTGTTTATTGTAATTGCTGTTCCTGAAGTGGTGTGGGTAAGATTAGGTTCACTGGTGCGTTTTACTGAATTGCAATCGGAGGATTCGCGATCGAAAGTTTACATTGCTGTTTTAAATAACATTGATCAATATGTCTTGTCGGGTGTGGGATCCGGAAATTACTGGCAAAGCTGGGCTGTAAAGGCCGGTATAACAAACCGCTATACAACAGATGTTGCCATGGCAGCACACAATGCTTTTTTTCAGCTATGGATTTATTGGGGATTACCGGCATTGCTTGGATTTCTTTATCTCATTTATGTTTATTCCAAAGCGCTGAATAAAAATGTTAAAGGCGACAGGCGGAAGTCATGTCTGTATATTTTCATCATGATAATACCTTTAATTTTTATTTTCTATCATTCCTTCTACCACAAATCATTTTCAATTGGCGTTGGCATGCTGCTCGGAACACGGTTCTGGAATATTTTTGGTGATGCAAAAGTGAAGGAATGGCATGGTTAAATCAGGTAAACGAATAGCCATTGTAATGGCCTCTTTCAGAGTAGGCGGAGCAGAACGTGCCATGGTTAATCTCGCCAATGGCTTTCAGAAAAAAGGAATGAAGGTAGAAATGGTAGTCGTGGAGAGGGAAGGTGATTTTTTTACTTTGTTAAATAAAGATATTCCTGTTCATGAACTTGGCAAAAAGCGTACACGAAATTCTTTTTTCGTTTTTAGAAAACATCTTGCCCTTGAATTACCTGATGTTGTTATAGTGACGCAAACGCATGTGCAGGTAATGGTACTTCTTTCATTGTTTTTTACAAAGTGGAAAGGTCGTTTAATTCTCAACGAACAAAGTACTTTCACTTCCAATACAACAGGAAGGCTGCTTCGTATGCTAGCCTTTATTTTGTTTAAACGAGCCAATGCAATTACAGTTGTTTCTCAAGGATCAGCGGAGAATTTTTCAGCAAGTTTCCCTTCTTTGAAGGAGAAAATCTCTGTTATTCCCAATCCTGTATTTAGCGACGATATTCTGAAACTTAAAGAAGAAGAAGTGAATCATCCATTCTTCCAACCTAGAAAATTTCCCATTGTACTCGCAGTGGGGAGATTATCTCCGGAGAAGAACTACAAATATCTTCTTCTGGCCTTTTCCTATGTGCTTAAAAAATGTGAGGCAAGATTAATAATTCTGGGTGATGGAAGTGAAAAAAAAGAATTGTTGGATTTTGCAAAAAAGCTTGGCATATTGCCGTGTATTTCATTTCATGGGAATGTCAATAATCCTTATGCTTTTATGAATCGTTGCAATGTATTCACATTATCATCTACCTATGAAGGATTGCCTTCCGTGCTAATAGAGGCATTAGCGTGTGGCTGCAATATTGTTAGTACGGATTGTCAGCACGGACCTTCAGAGATTTTAAACAAAGGACAATTGGGAGTATTGGTTTCTCAAAATAATCCTGAAAAATATGCGGAAGCAATTATGAGCATGTTCAATGCTGAACGAAATGTTGATATGAAGTTAAAAAGGGCAAGAGATTTCAGTGTGGAAGGAATTACGAATATGTATTGTGACTTAATTCAACGGCTGGATTGAAAAAGAAAAAAATATTACTGGTCGGGCCCATGCCACCTCCATCAGGGGGAGTTTCTGTGCATTTGCAACGATTGTTGTTTAAAATTCAAAACCATCCATCATTGACCCTTGCAGTTTTTGATGGAAAGCAGATGAAATTATTCCTAGATAAGGAAGCATCTGCAGGATTTTTTTTAATGTTAATTTATTTTTTTCAGGCAAGGATTATTCACATTCACCTTTCTCATCCTATTAAGTTGCTTATTGCTTTACTCGGTAAACTTTCCGGTAAGCGAGTGCTTTATACAGTTCATAATCAAAGAGACTTAAAATCTTTTTCAAACAGAATGATGATAAAGTTAGCGTATAAAACGATTTTTGTCGCTGACCCCGGTGTTTTGCCATTAAATGGAATGATAATACCTGCTTACCTGCATCCTCCGAAAACATCATTACTTCCCATGGAACTAAGAGAAGAACTACAAAAATACAGTAAAGTCATTGTCTCATTAAGTACATTTTCAGGAAAGGTTAATACGCAAGAGGATATTTATGGTTTTGATGTTATTCTTGAAGCAATACGGGCATCCTCGTTTAGGAATGATACAATTATTATTTTAGTTGATGCAAATGGTAAACTCCGAAAGGTATACTCCAATCGAATTTCCGAACTGGAAAAAGAAAAGGGGGTTCGAATTCTTTATTATGACAAGGAAATTAACTTTCCTGACTTGCTTTCTAAAAGCGCTGTTTTCATACGTGCAACAAGGAGTGATGGCGATGCCGTTTCAGTTCGGGAAGCATTGTATTTGGGTATTCCTGTTATTGCAAGTGATTGTGTTGAAAGGCCTGCGGGTTGTATACTTTTTAAAAGCGGAGATGTTGTTGATCTGACAAAGAAAATTCCAGAAGCCTTGCATAAAAGGTCAGGTCTCCATTATAAACAAGCTGATTTTGCTGAAGTTCTGATTGAACTTTATAAGGGCATTTAAGCATTATTTTTTTGTTTTCGGGAGTTTAAATTTATCTGTTTTTTGTTTTTGCTTACGAAAGAAGGCTTAATTGTTAATATCGGTTTATAAGTTTTTTAAAAAAGCTTATTGATATGACACTTTTTATTATATATTTGTTTATACATGTTTTTCTCATGCAAAAGGTTCTTCAACTCAGTCGTACGATTAAGCATTTTAAATCCGGTCAGCTTAAAGGGAAATTTAGTTATGAATTTAAAAAGTTTTGTTTTGAAAAGAAACTTTTAAAGAAAGAAGTACGGTATAAAAAACAATCTTTTCCTCTTAATTTTTATTCTTTGTGCTCCCCATCAGGCAGCTTTTCCGGTAAAAAATTTATACTGTTAAATCGCTCAAAAGAATTTAGGGATGAGATAAACTGGAATTTCAAAGGATTTGGTTTGCTTTGGAATATAATGCTGAATTCTTTTGAGTACCTGAATACAGAAAAGGTCAATGTTGACGAAAGCATTAACCTCATTCATACGTTCATTAAGGATTCCAAAAGTAATACAACCCTGTACGACTCTTATTGCATTTCTTTGCGTGTAATTAATGCGATTAAATTTTGTTCGCGTTTTAAAGTAACAGATCCTGTCATTGATGAGTTTATTTATAATCAATGTGTTTACCTTAAAAAAAATCCGGAGTTTCATTTACGAAACAATCATCTTTTAGAGAATGGATTTGCATTATTGATCGCTTCTCTGTATTTTAATGATTACCCGTTTTTTGAATTTTCGGAACGCCTGTTGGTTAATAACCTACCCCAACAGATCCTTGCTGATGGAGCTCATTTTGAACTCAGCCCAATGTATCATCTCCAGATGTTGCATCGCATGCTTGACGCGTATCAATTGGTTGAACGGTCTGATTTTCCTATTGAACGTATCAGGGGGAAATTAAAATACTATATACCACGGATGCTGGGATGGATTCAGCAGATGCAGATGACCAATGGAATTATTCCTTCTTTCAACGACAGCAATGAAGGTTTTGGTCCATGCTTGAGGGCTATATTAAGAATGGCAACGGAACTTAATATCGATTCGCATATTGTTACCCTCAAGGATTCCGGTTTCCGAAAGTTAAAAAACAGAAATTTTGAAATGATTGTTGATGTGAATGGTCTTTCGCCAAACGAAGCCCCCGGTCACTCTCATGCAGATACTTTTCATTTTGTTTTGAATGTTTTTGGTGATCCTTTTATTCTTGAGACAGGTTCTTCTACATATGCCAAAGGAAAAGAAAGAGCTTATGAACGGTCTACACATGCTCATAATACAGTCGTTATAAAAAACATGAATCAAAGCGAATTGTATGACAGTTTTCGTGTGGGAAGAAGGGCTAAGGTCATTCATCTGAAAGAAAATTTCAATGAAATCGAATCTACACACGATGGCTATTCGCATGAAGGAATTCTTCATACCCGGAAGATTGTGCTAAAAAGTGATGGCCTGGAAATCACTGACAAGGTGGTCGCTGATAAGCCGGTTACCTGTACTTCGTATCTTCACATCGATAAAAAAAGCGGATTAATTAAGAAAAACGACAAATTTGTCTCTCGTTTTACCAATATTGAGTTTTTAAACCATTCCAATGCATCGCTGGAAGAAGGTTGGCATGCCCCTTCTTTTGGAGTCAGGTCGCCTTGTTATGTAATCAAAACCAGTTTTCAAAACGAGATTATCACTAGAATTAGGTTGAATAAATAAAATTTGTTAATTTGTACAGTCCTTTATTGGCGAATCTTTCAGCCAATGTTATGCGTTTAAGAAAGTGTCTTTTTCTCATAACGGTTTCATAAATTATTACTGAAAGCATTTAATTTTACAATAAACAAAATAATTTTTACGTTAAAATCTGCATGCCCCGTAAAGTCATAAATATAATTACGCCACATTATACTCCCGAAATTACGGCTGCAGCGCATCGAATGGATGTTGCCGCAAAAACATTGTCAAGGGCTTATAAGGTAAATGTTTTTACTTTAACGGAAAGGGGAAGTAAACTTAAAAATCATCAGATAAAATGTGATGAGAATTTAACAGTAAATTATCTTTCTGTCAATGCATACTCTAAATCCATTTTTTTTATAAGAGCACTTTTTGAATGGTGGTATTCACTTAAATTAGTCAGACAATCCAATAAGATAAAAGCGGATCTGGTTATTGTTTCTGTACCGTTTATTTTTTTATTGCCGGTTGTAGCAAGATATTGTAATGCACGAAAAAAAATTGCTGATGTCCGTGACCTGGTTTGGCACTATCTTCCTGCCAATACGCTTCTTGAAATTTTTGTAAAAGCAAGCTTTACGTTGCGGATGCATCGTTCATTATCTAAATTTGATTCTATTACTGTAACCAATGAAGCTGAAAAGAGATGGCTTCTTAGCAATACGAGGTTATCCGAAGAGAAGCTGAAAGTTATTCCTAACGGTGTTGGTGCGGATAAGTTTTTAAAACTTTCCGAAATGAAACATGTTCCTCATAGTAATAGGTTTTCCATTACCTACATCGGAAATATTGGAAGCAGTCAGCATTTTTTCAGCCTTATCGATGCCGTAAAAGATATGCTTGATGTCAGGCTGAACCTTATTGGTGATGGTAATGAATGGAAGAATGTAGAGAAATACCTTACGAATAATAATATCAGAAATGTATTCCTTCATACGAAGAAGCATTGGATTCATACCCTTCCTTTTTATCAAACATCAAACCTCCTCTTCGCATCTTTGAAGGAAGAATACGATACGGCTATTCCATCCAAACTCTATGAATATCTTGCAACAGGTTTGCCAATATTATATGTGGGAAATGGAGCCGCTACTAATTTCCTCGGTACCTACAAGAATACATATCTTGTTTTGAGTTATGAAACAAGATATATTGAGAAGATGATATGGAATATTAAACGATTGGCACCTGCCCGCAGCACAAATAATATTCAAACCATTGGCAAATTATTTTTACGAGAAAAGTTGAGTACTCGTTTTATAGAATTAGCTGCAGGTTTGCTTAATGAGAAAAATCTTTCTAACCTTTTTGTAGAAGATATTTTATTGAGTACGGAATTTTAATGTGGCTGGACATATAAACAATAAATCTTTGGAAGATCATTATATTTCAAAGGCGTACATAGCAGGTAAACTAAAAGATCTTTCGATTTTGGAATAATTAAATCATACACAATTAAAATATTTCTTTAATGCAGTCTCATCATCATTTTCAACTTTTAATGTTCGCATTATTTTTATTAGGAGCTCACCACCCGAAGTTTCATAAAAGTCTTCTCCGCGTATCTTTCTTCCTTTGCCGTAATACGTTCGTGCGGTTCTTTCTGCACATTTCATTAATCCTTCCACAGACGTTACTTCTGAAAGCACATTATTTACATAGGTGATTTCACCATCAATTATTTCCAGAGTTACCACGATGTATCTGATATTTTTCTTCTTCGACATTTTATTTCATTTGATACTTGTCGAATGTAAATGAACTATTTCATAGGTAAAAACGTCTGTAACTATTCACTGTGGCAGATTATAGAGGTAATTGTAGGCTTGGTTTCCATGTCTTTATATTTCTGAGATAAAATATGGCGAAACTGACTTCATTATGTCACCGGCATCTGCTACCTACGTGTATAATCTTAAACTCAAATAATATGAAAAAAGAAACAGTATCAGTAAAAGACAGAATCGTCGAAGTCGTCGGTAAATCACCTGATGGCCTCGACAAAAAAAGCCTGGCGGATGCAACCGTAAAGGGAATCCAGTTGGAAGGTGCATTAAGTAAATTAATAAAGGAGAAAGTTCTAAAAATGGAAGAGCGCGAGGGAGTTAAATTCTATTTCGTCAATCCTGAAATTCCTGAAATTAAAACAACGGACGAAAAAAAAGGAAAGGAAGTTGATGATGCAACAACTTTACTTGTAAAAAAAGGAACAGCAAAATCCAAAAAGGAAAAACAGGAGGAGAAATTATCTGATGAGGGCGATGAAAAGGAAAATGTTTCGGATAAAAATCGACTAAGCGAAGGTAAGAGAGATATGCGAAGGTTCAAATTTCAGGGGCAGAAGTACACAAAGGGCGGATT
>JAYURB010000305.1:0-3343 GCA_043756425.1 Bacteroidota bacterium | reverse complement strand
TTAATATCGGTTATCAATTCTTGCGGACCCGGAATCAGTACAACGAATTTTACCAGAAACAATTTTGTGACGCTTAATTTAAAATTATTCTTTGAAGGATATTATCAACCCGGCAATGCATCGGGTGGATTAATGAATAACGGTGGCAGCGGAGGAATGTTGAAATTATTAGGCATTTCAGCCAATGCAGCAGATGTTGATACAGTATACATAAGCGCCATGGGTTCAGCAACACCTTACAATCAGATAGATAAAAAGGCAGGTATATTAAAGACAGATGGAACTGTTCGTGTTACATTTGGCGCATCCGTTCTTTCCGGAACAAGTTATTATATTAATGTCAATCATCGCAATGCGCTGGAGACTTGGAGTTCATTACCTGTATTGCTAACGAATGTTTATAATTTTACATCGGCTCAAACTAAAGCATATGGTAACAACATGATTCAAACGTATGACAATGCAGGCTGGTCCTTTTACAGCGGAGACATTTCCAATGCAGGTACGGGTGTAGTGGGCATACAGGATGGCGTCATCGAATCGGCAGATTACTCAGACATGGAAAATGCAGTATCATTAACGCTCACAGGATACAAGACAGAGGACATAACAGGCGATGGTGTTGTAGAATCAACAGATTATTCCACTATGCAAAACAATGTATATTTTACGAGGAGTTTGATTCGTCCATGAAACATCAAAATGTAAATTCCTTTTTTTGAAAAATTCAGACCCATTAATATCAGCGGTGCTTGATTTCCTAATAACTCAACTTAAAACAAATCGTTATTCGTTATTCGTTGCTCTGCTATCGTTACTCAACTTAAACCCAATCGTTAGCCGTTATTCGTTGTTCTGCTATCGTTACTCAACTTTAAACAAATCGTTAGTCGCTATTCGTCACTCTGCCAACCTTACTCAACTTAAACTGAATTCGATGAGCATATAATCGATCTTATAAAAACGAATTGTGCATATGATAAGCATAAATACGGAGATAATGCGAAACAGCTTCAATTTATACTTGCCGTTTAGCCTGACGCCAATGCGATAGCTATATGGACCACAGAAGCAGCGTAAAATTTATTAGCAATGAGATGAAAATTAACAACAAATAATTGACAAGTCCGACGCCGCCTGGGGTAAATTTTTTAAATCAGAAGACGGTTCAACAGCAATCAAGGGAATTAAGCCCGAAGGCAACTGTTCGCAATTTCCGAACTGTTCGTAAGGAAGAGAGTTATTGCTCCTTCTCGCAATGTCAATAAGACACAAGCATTACAATTTCTAAACTTTCTTTCCGGGCGTTCAACCGGTTCTTTGTAATAAGGAAAACAGCTAAAATCGATCATATTTTAATAAAAACATCTATTTTAGTAAATATTCATCAATAAAAGTGCTATAAACAACACATAATCATTCGAATTAATGTAAATAAATACACTAATTCATACGAATAATTGTATATTTGAAGCTTTCTAAGTAATGTAAGGGCAAAATGAAAAGATATTTATTAAATGAATTGAGTGCCTGGAAAAAATCTAAAAACAGGAAACCATTGATTATACAAGGCGCCAGGCAAGTTGGGAAAACCTGGTTGATGAAAGAATTCGGAAAGAAGGAATTTAAACAAACAGCGTATTTGAACTTTGAAAGCAGCAGCCGTTTAGAGAATTTATTTGTGCCGGATTTTAATATCGAAAGAATATTGGCGGTGATTGAAATAGAAACCTCCATAAAAATAAATGCTGCCAATACACTATTGATTTTTGATGAAATACAAGAAGCTGAAAAGGGACTTACTGCATTGAAATACTTTTGCGAGAATGCACCCGAATATTTTATCATGGCTGCAGGGTCATTACTGGGTATTTCAATGCAAAAGAACAATTCATTTCCGGTAGGAAAGGTTGATTTTTTGAAACTGTTTCCGATGAGTTTTGCCGAATTTCTTGATAGCATTGGAGAACAAGCATTAATTATGCAGCTGCAAAATAAAAAATGGGATGTAATTGCAACATTTCACGAAAGGTTAATAGAGCTGCTTCGCTTATATTATTTTATCGGCGGTATGCCTGAAGTGATTGCTGACTATATTAAAAATAAAGATTTGGAAAATGTTCGTGCAATTCAAAATAAGTTACTCACCGGTTATGAAAACGATTTTGCCAAATATGCCCCCCATGAAATTGTTCCTAAAATAAAATTGGTTTGGCATTCTGTCATTAGTCAATTAGCCCGGGAAAACAGAAAATTTATTTATGGACAAATAAAAAAGGGAGCAAGGGCCAAAGACTTTGAAATGGCTATTAACTGGCTGGCAGATGCAGGCTTGATAATTAAAGTTTGTAGAATTGAAAAACCATCATTGCCATTAAAAGCATATGCGGATTTCGATTCATTCAAATTGTTTTTATTGGATATAGGATTATTAAATGCAATGGGAACGGTAGATAAGAAAATTCTTCTTGAAAAAAATAATATACTGACTGAATTTAAAGGAGCCGTTACTGAACAATTTGTTTGTCAGCAATTGAAAATTGAGGCGGAAGTATATTATTGGACCGCACCCCAGGCCACTGCTGAAATTGATTTTATGCTTCAATTTAACAATGAAATTATTCCTATTGAAGTAAAAGCCGAAGAAAATTTAAAATCAAAAAGCTTGAAAGTGTTTGTGGGAAAATATAAAAATAAAAATGCAGTAAGAACCTCAATGAGTAACTATCGAAAAGAAGATTGGTTAACCAATATCCCTTTATATGCCATTGGCTTTGTTTTAGATTAAAGTAAAATTCACTAACAAATGTTGATTTCTTTCCATCCTTCTTATATATTTTACTCGCACATTGCTAAGCCAATTCCGACACAAGCCACGATTGAACCATCTTCAGCTTTCCGTAAGAAAATTTTGAATTCGATTTTTCCTTAGCCAATGCCAGTTCGAATTGTCCGGATGAAAGATCGAACAGCATTTTCATTTCATCGATTTCTTCCTGCTTCAGTATATGGTGAATATCTACCATTTTGTTTCGTATGCCGACAGCAAGGTGTCCTTCTATGGTTGATGTCACTAGTTTTCGTGCAGCGACAATTTCATCGACGTTTTTACCGGATCGAAAAAGCTCGATTGTTTCCGTGACTGTTGGGGAAAGTGAACCGGCTTTTCGGAAAATATCTTTATTTTTTTTCTCATCCTTGGCAATAATTTTTGGAATTACATTTTTCTCTTTACAGTATTCAAGAACAATTTCAATTACCTCTTTGCCGAATTGTTCCACTTTCTTTTTCCCGAATCCGCTGATCTCAAGAAGTGAATCTTTATCACCCGGTAACATTTCGC
>JAYURB010000304.1:0-7980 GCA_043756425.1 Bacteroidota bacterium | reverse complement strand
CTGCCAGACGGGCAGATTCATTAATGCTTAATCTGGAAGACGGTTTCTTAAAATACGTTTGAGAAGCAGCTTCCACACCGTATATTCCATTTCCTGTTTCTATTACATTCAGATATACCTCCATTATTCTTTTCTTACTCCATAAAGCCTCTATCAGAAATGTAAAGTAAACCTCAAATCCTTTTCTGATCCAGGATCTGGAAGGCCAGAGAAAAACATTCTTCGCTGTTTGCTGTGTGATTGTACTAGCTCCTTTTAACCTTTTCCCTTTGTGCCTGTCATTATAACTCTCTGCCTTTTTTATAGCTTCCAGATCGAAACCAAAATGCTCTTCGAAGTTCTGGTCTTCTGCTGCTATGGCTGCCAAAGACATTACAGGACTAATATTTTCAAGACATGTCCAATCCTTATGCAATGCTAAATCTTTACCATCTGATACTTGTTCAACACAACGTAAAATCATTAACGGAGTAATTGGTATAGGAATAAACCTGAACATAATCACGGAAAAAATGCTAAGTCCTAAAAACCATAAACAAACTTTAAAAAATATTTTCTTAATTCTCTTTAACATCGCTTTACTTCCATGTACTGATTATTTTAAAGTTAATTGAATAATTTCTCCTGCCGATAAATTAAACCAGAATAACAGTTCTCCATTTATTTTTTTTGTATTCAGCGATTTTTTTTCTGCACTTACTTCTTCCGCATAAGCTGCTAACGTAAGTCCATCAATAGCTGTCTTATTTGCATTGTGCAATTGTATTTTGCCATCGGCTAGAATTTTCATTTCAATTCCTTCAAGCAACAGTCTGTAATCCAGGCATTGACGAATTGTCGTAAGCCAGATCATGGAGTCATTCCTATAGGAAGCTAATTTATTTAATGCAGTATTAAAATCAGAATTTGCAATTGCAACATTATCTTTAAAAACATAAAAGCCATTTGTTGAATCAACACGCGCAGGGTAACAATGAATTACAATATCGGTTTTGTTCTTAACCATATCCATCAGTCTTTCATCACAAAAAAGATACGACCACAAATTTCCATCCGGTAAATCAAGTGTATTCATTGTTCCCCAATGAACAATATTGGCCGTCCTTTTATTCCTCCAGTACGCAAGTGTTGGAAAAGCATCTCCCCAGTCGGAATACGGAAGAGAAAAATATGAATTGTATGAATAAGCGGAATACTCACCTGAATCTTCGTAATACGAATTCCAGAAATATTTCAATCCGAATTTTTTCCACAAATCAGCAGCATACCATTTGCCGGTACTATCTGCTCCATCACACATAAGATCCTCCCGATTACTTTTTACGCTATTATCATATCCATGATCAATCCATGAAACCGGTGTAAATTCTTTGTGCATGACATCCATTGCCTCTTCAAGAAGTTTTCGACTTGCTGTATAGTGATCGGGAGTGTGCAGACAAATTTCATATCCGCTTTCATGGAGTTGTTTTAGGAAAACTCTAAACTCCGGTGATTCCTTAAAACATGCTTCTGGTCCGGCCATGAACTTAGCCTTTTCAGAATTGTCAACCTTATCCGGATTCGAATAGAAAATACTTTTTGTAACCGGTATATTGTATTTTACAAAACCCCCAATAGCCTGATCGGGACGGTTTATTTTTTCAGAGCCATAATAAACTGCTTTGTTAGTACGAATATCTGTGTAGTCAGCGTGTTCTGTCCAAATAACTGACGACAAATAGCCAAAAGGATTAGAAAGCACTCTTGGCAATTTTACGCTATTCACAGAGGTATATAATTCAAACGCTGCCTGAAGAGTATCTTTAATTGTAAAGACGGAAGATGAATAATTATCGAACTTACCAATACTCCTTTTCAGCAAAGGAAAATGCAGCAAAGGGTGATCGTGCGCAAAATCGAGGTTCAGAATGGCCGTTTTGTTAATTGCATCCAGTTGAATGGATGAAATTTCTTTGGGACGATATAAAACTACATTCAAGTTTTCATTGGACAAAATAAATCCCTCCTTATTGAGCCAATATTCCTTTTGAAAATCTGTTGTATCGGCAACTTTATTCTTACGTTCAACTTCCTTTAAGGGTAATGCATATCCCAGGCAAACAGAATGTCTGTATAAATTAATGGGTTGAAGAAAAGAAGTATTTACTGTAAAATTAATTCTCCCATCATTTCCGACCAACATCAATAGGCTATTTTCAGTAACTTTATTCCGAGCAGAAAAACGGAAATACATTCCTTCTTCCGTTGAAGAATCGTTATTTAAATTTAAACGTTTCGCCCACGATTGCTCTATTTCATTTTTCGGGTTTTCCCATTCTGAAACAAGGTCAATAGATTTAATAAGAGTATCACCTTTTACAGTTAACAATTTCACATTTCCATCTTCCTTATTATAAAAAAGATTAAAACTTTTTGTGGCAGACATTTTCAACCAGCCTGAATTATTCTCTTCCTGAAAAATACCTTTTGGAAGAAAGGAAGGAATTAACAATTCCTTGAAGTCAATTTGAAAATCATCTATATCAAAATTTCCGGACCCATCTTTATTCCATAAATAAACGGATAAAGTTGCTGGTGCATTTGTTATTGACCGAGGCAGGTTAATTTCATTCTTAATTTCCGACCAGGAAGAATTTCTCCTCAGAGAATCGGGAATATCGAAACCTTTCCATAAAACAGTTGAGTCGCCATAAGAAACAGATATTACAATACTTGCATTTTTCGCTTTAATGCCTGCCCGAACTTTTGATTTGATAATTAAACTTAGGTTCTTGTTCTGACATGCTTTTGGAAAAGCTCCCTTAAAACCGAAGCTATATTGTGCAGACGAATCTGTAGAAGAAAAATAATCTCCCGAAAATGCTTTTCCTTTTATGCGAGTTGATTGGTTTATCCAAAAAGTATCGCTTGAGAGCTCCTCCATATCAGTCTTAAGGCTGTATACTGTAACCTGGGCAAATAAAGTTTGGCAGGAAAGAAAAAAAAGAATACCTAATAAAACCCTTTTACAATTCATAGATAGAAATAAACGCACCCAAAAGTAGGATAATTCCTATTCGAAGAAAAAAGTTCTAATCATTATTTTTAATTCCATCTTTTACCAGGGCTCCGGCCTTATTACTGTATAAGTCAGCATTTTTTTTATTGCCTGTAAGCCTGTATAATCGCGCTATGCTATCCAGTGAGGAAGTCGATTCGGGGTAAATGTCAAGATTTAACTTTAGCAGACTGATTGCATCTTCAAACCTTTGGCGACGGGTTAGGTTTGAAGCAAGCATGGTTAAATGCTCTTCGGAAGAAGGGTACTTTCTTAGAACAACTTCATTATCGGATTTTGCTATTTGTTTAGCAATTCGCGCATACTCTTTTCGAATAAGCGTAACCTTTTTCATAAAGTAATCATACGGAATTACATCATCAAGAAAATCATTCTCATAAGCAGCAAGACAGCGGTTAAGAAATTCGTATGAGTTGTATAGCTTATGTGACTTCCTTGAATAGTCGCGGAATATTCTATCGCCTTCAACAAGGAAAACAGTATCACCGTATTGATGGACTAAGTGATCAAAATTTATGAGGGAAGCGATGGCTATTTGTGAATAATTCTGCGACTCATTTTTAAATCCTCCGCAGGTAGTCTGCCAGATTTTCTGAAATAATTCTATTCCGCCCTGCGATGGATTAATTTCATTTAATACACAACGGATATTGCCTGCTCCTGCATGGTAAGCATGCAATACCAACAAACGAAACCAGAGATCTGTTTCCTTAAAAGCGATGTTGTGCTCGTTGAGGTAATTCTTAATACTGGGAATACAGGATTTCATGAGCAATAACGAAGCTGCACGGGCTGCCTTTTCGGGAATAATCCTTTCATCAATCTTGCGGTTTATCCTCAAGCCATACTTCATGGCAACTGATTTCATTAGCTGGAAAGGGCCATTGGCTCCGACAGATGATTTTGATTTTACTTTTCCCGGACTTTCTATAAGCAAAATGGCTTGTGCATACCAGGGATCGCATTGATTATTTTTAAAAACACGAATGGCTTTATTGATCTCAGGTAAAACTTTTTTTACCTCGTAAAATTCATCCTTACCGGCTGTAATGTTTAACTCTGTATTCGTTTCGAGTCCATAGATTCTACAAATACTGTCTTTAAAACAATTCCGCTCCGGTTCGCTTTGATTCATCCAAATCGACCGGGTAATTTTATCTACAGGTTTCCTGCAATTGGCTATGTTAATAATACAGGTGTCATTGGTCAGGTTAATTACTTTTCTCCAGAATATTGATTGAGGAAGTGTATCCCATCCATCTGTATAAATAGAGGAATCGCTAATAAAGTTCATTTTAACAGTATCTCTGAAACTGACAACTGTTTTCTTATAGGTTGGAAACAAAACAGCTTCCTGACTGTAAATACAGTCGGTTCCCAAAAATAATACGAAAAATAAACCAATGATACTTCTCATAATGGGTAATAATAACCATACGTTTCGCTTTGAGCGAAGTTGGCTAAAAGAATGCTGAATCTTACACGATCTATCAGATTCCGCGCAGCTTTTCCTTATGTTTTTTGATTTGCCTTGAAAGCGTTTCCATGCATAAATCCGTTGCTTCTTCGAATGTTTTACATTGTTCCTTCGCTATAAGATCATTGCCCGGAATCTGAATCAGAATCTGGACAATTTTATTCTTCATGTCACTGGCTTTATCGAGTTTTAGGATAACTTCTCCACCAATGATATGATCATAGAAGTGAATTAGTTTGTCAACTTTTTCCTGAATAAACTCTAGCAGCTTGTTGTCTGCATCAAAATGTATGGATTGAACTCTTATTTTCATATAATCCCTCCTGAAAATTTATGCCCTTGGATGAGCTTGTTTATATACTTGTTTTAACTTATCAATGGTATTGTGCGTGTAAACCTGAGTAGCGCTCAAGTTAGCATGGCCTAATAATTCTTTTACACTGTTAATATCGGCACCCCTGTTCAGCATGTGGGTTGCAAATGTATGACGTAAAACGTGTGGACTTTTCTTTTCAAGAGTTGTTACTTCTCCCAATCGATGGGTAACAATCCTATACACCAGTTTGGCATATATTTTTTTCCCTTTATCCGTTATAAAAAATGCAGGAGCTTTTGGGGTAATCTCATTTCTAATTTGAAGGTATTCTTCTATTAATTCTTTCAGCTTTTTAGTAAACGGAATTATTCTTTCTTTGTTTCTTTTTCCCAAAACTTTGAACTGGCACTCAAAGATGTTTATGCTTGCATCCTCCAGTCCAACGAGTTCTGAAAGCCTCATACCGGTTGCATAAAAGATCTCGAGAATTAGTTTATCGCGCACATCGGAGAAACTGTTGCCAAAATCGGTGCTTGTAAAAAGCAAATCCATATTCGATTCGTCGACAAAGACAGGCAAGCGTTTCGATGTTTTTGGAGAAATTACTTTTAGCAAAGGATTCGATGTAACCAAACCCTGCCGCAAAAGA
Source organism: Bacteroidota bacterium (assembly GCA_043756425.1). GTDB lineage: Bacteria > Bacteroidota > Bacteroidia > AKYH767-A > 2013-40CM-41-45 > JADKIH01. The sequence goes on along the minus strand of JAYURB010000304.1, from coordinate 2,477 downwards.
AATTTGTAAAATGTTTTTAACGTAGTCAGTTTCCGGTTAACAGAACGAGAACTGATTTTTTTTTCCATCAAGTCGACTATCCAAGAACGCACCATGGAATGTGTAATGGATGCAGGATCTTCCGTTTCGTAAAGGTCTTTCTGAAAAATAAAAAATTGCTCCAGGTCCTTTTCATATGCAAGAACTGTATTAGGAGAAAATCTCTTTTCGTAACGAATGTATTGAATGAAACTCTTAATATCCATAAATAAAAAAGAAGAAAAAAAATGCCTAAGCACTATTTTTCTTCTTTAGATTTCTTGATGCTTACCAACATTAAACCGCGAGGTTATATGTAAGTAAAGATACTATTTAATTTCTTCTATTGAAAATATTAAAGGACGCTTGTACGTCTCAGCATATCGCGGTATTTCGCTTTGATGACCATCTGACGACGTTCCACGGAAGGCTTTTCATAGGTTTGACGGCGACGCAATTCACGCACAACACCTGTGCGCTCAAATTTCTTCTTGAATTTTTTTAGAGCCTTGTCAATTGACTCATTTTCTTTAATAGGAACTATAATCATTGCATTTTTTCGATTAGGGTTGCAAAAATACGCTTTTTTTGAATATTTGCAAATTATTTTAAAATTTCCCTTGAAATAACTAACTTCTGTATTTCACTTGTTCCTTCTCCAATTGTGCAAAGCTTTGAATCCCTGTAAAATTTCTCAACGGGGAAGTCTTTAGTATAGCCATAACCACCGAAAATCTGCACTGCCTCTGTAGAAACCTGAACACAAACTTCAGAAGCATAATATTTAGCAAAAGCGCTTTCTTTAGTGCATTTTTGATGATTATTTTTAAGGTTAGCTGCTTGTAAAATGAGCAATTCAGAGGCTTCAATTTTAGTGGCCATGTCAGCGATTTTAAAGGCAATAGCCTGAAATTCAGCTATTGGCTTACCAAACTGTTCTCTTTCTTTCGAGTATTTTACTGCTGCTTCGAAAGCGCCTTTTGCAATACCAAGAGAAAGAGCTGCAATTGATATCCTTCCCCCGTCAAGCACTTTCATTGCTTGCTTAAATCCTTCACCAACATTTCCTAAAACCTGACTTTTATGTACACGGCAATCCTGGAAAATCATTTCTGATGTTTCAGAAGCCCTCATTCCCAATTTATTTTCTTTTTTTCCGCCTTTGAATCCTGGGGTTGTACGTTCAACAACAAAAGCAGTAATTCCATTGGAGTCAAGGAGTTCACCGGTACGTGCAAGAACAACGGCTACCTGACCACTGATTCCGTGAGTAATCCAATTTTTAGCGCCATTGAGAATCCAGTAATCTCCATCCTGTTTTGCAACACAACGCATGCGCATGGCATCACTTCCTGTATTGGCTTCTGTCAGTCCCCAGGCTCCAATCCATTCACCGGTAGCCAGTTTGGGAAGATATTTTCTTTTTTGCTCTTCATTACCGAATTGCATGATATGTCCTGTGCAGAGTGAATTATGGGCAGCCATTGAAAGGCCAATAGAACCGCATACTTTTGAAATCTCAACAATTGCAGTAACATATTCCAGATAACCCAAACCCGATCCATGGTATTCTGTAGGAACAAGAATGCCCATCAATCCTAATTCACCCATTTTCTTAAAAAGATCAATGGGGAAAATTTGTGCTTCATCCCATACCATCATTTCCGGACGTATGGAAGTTTCTGCAAATCGACGAATTGTCTCTGCAATCATTTTTTGATTCTCAGTCTGACTGAAATCCATCGTGTTTATCTCTCTTTTAGTATCTGTGTGATTCATAAATAAAATTGAATTTCTCGAATTTAACTGTGTGCTAAAATTCTATTCTGTTTTAATATAAGGTGCAAGTTTACGGAAGTTTTCATCGGTTATCAAGGGAAGTTGCTTCAACTCTTCAATTGATTTAAAAGGATGATGTTTTCGGAATTTACAAATTAATCCTGCGATTTTACCTTTTACATAAGGATGGGATGCCAGGACAGCAAAAGAATCAGTATTTAGGTTAAGGTAGCGAAAAGGAATCGTATCCTTTAATGAAATTGATGGTAATAAATTCTGATAAACTGAATCCGTAATACCCCAAACTTCTTTGAGCTGCTCCAATGAATAGAATCCTCCCAGCTTTTCCCTGAATTTCACTATCCGTGAAGCAAAAACAGGACCTATGCCGCGAATAACAAGCAATCCTGTAGAGTCTATAGTTCCTATGTCAATACTTGATGGTTTGTTTGTAGATTTATATTTTTCTTTTTTGATGGGCTCAATGCTATCCGGAAGTTGAATGAAGGGTTGCAGATTTTTATATTGCAAATCGGTTAAACAATACATTTTTTTGAAATCATTTTTAATTCGAAATTTTCCTCCACGCGATAAATAATGACTGATAACCTTGATTTGCTTTTTCGACAAACCGGGGACATGCATAGATGTATCGGTTATTTCATTCGGATTGAAAGGCT
>JAYURB010000303.1:0-3352 GCA_043756425.1 Bacteroidota bacterium | reverse complement strand
TAAGACTTTTCGATTCCTGCTGAATCACCAATTTCCTTATTTATCTTCAACGATTTTTGATGAACCTTAAGCGCCTCAGAATAATTACTCTGGTAAGTATATACCAGCCCCAAGTTGTTGTAGCATTTAGCTATAATCGCCTTGTCTTTGATTTTTTCACCTAGAGATAGTGCTTCATTTATTTTTATAAGCGCTAAAGGATATTTGCCCTCGTAAAAATACGTGATACCATAATTAAGGTAGGAAATTGCCTTTCCCTTTTCGAAATTGAGTTTTTCGGAAAGAACTAATGCTTCAGTGCAATACTTTCTTGACAAGTCAAATTCTCCTGCCAGGTAATATTTCTTACTCAATGAATTGAGTATATTCACCTTGTTGGTGTCTTCTTTTGCCGTTTTTAGAACCTCGAGCAATGAAACAATATTGGTTTGAGTCTGTGCAAAGCATAGTTGATTCATTCCGATGGATATAAAACATAAGAGAAATAAAATTATTTTTTTCATTATGATTTAAACATTCAAAGTGAACTGATTTTTTCCGATGCACTGCTAGCACATAGTTTACTTTCAATTATTTGCAACAAAGGTAAATATACGCTTTCATTATTACCTATCACCTGTTTAGGTGATTTTTCCAAAGGTTAGTTGCAAATCTCATGTGTTTAGGTGATTGACGGGTTCCGATTTTCGCAAGTTCTTTGTTACGAAATTATTTCACTATTAATTCAAAATAAAAATCAACAATTAAAAACTAAAAACGATGAAAAAAATTCAAATTATTGCTGTGGCAGTTTTGTTCATGACTGCGTGTAACAAAGACATGAATGAAGTTATGCCTTCTTCAACTGGACAGACAGACTTAGCTTCGGATTCATTCATGAAAAAAGGAAAGAATACTCGTCCGTTCTCTATAAACTTTTATACATCGGTAGATACAAATTCCTTAATTCCACCAACACTATGCAGCGGTGACTTGCCGGGTTTCGCAAATGCAGGTTATTTTTTGCATGGAACTGCATCTCACCTTGGCTTGATTAATTCTATACAAAGCAGAGGTCAAGATGTAAGTTGTAATCTTAGTTTTACTACGGCATTACTCACAACAAGTGTTGCTGGTGAAATTACATCAGCTTGCGGAGACAAGATTTTTTACACAGGCAACGATGAAATAAATGTGTATAATCTATTGACAAACTCAGGCACAACAGGCACTATCACCGGCTTGTGGACAATAACAGGCGGCACCGGAAAATTTGCAGGTGCTACAGGCTCTTTTCCTATTAATGGTCCTGTTGATTTTACAACAAGTACATTTAGTATTACAGGAGTAGGTACTATTACATATTAATATGAAAATTCTAAATCACTACCTTCGATTTTCAAAAAATATCTTATTATGAAGAAAAGCATAAACCTTATCGCATCAGCACTGGTGTTTAGCACTTTTTTCGCATTGCCTGTTGTTTCGATGGCTCAGGACGGTTCATTAGACCTAACCTTTGGTACCAATGGATTTGTAACAACACCTATTGGAGATTCTGTGGTTATTGGAAAGGGTGTAGCCATACAAAGTGATGGCAAAATTGTAGTAGCAGGATATCGTGACAACGGCCCTTTTACTGATATTGCTTTAGTCCGCTACAACACCAATGGCAGCTTCGATACTACTTTTGATGCAGATGGAAAAGTGACTACTGTCATCATTGGATGCGATGGTTCAAAGTCAAATGCTATTGCCCTACAAAGTGATGGCAAAATTGTGGTGGCGGGATTTACCTACGCTCCACCTGCTTTTGTGTTAGTTCGTTACAACACCAACGGCAGCTTAGATACTAACTTTGATAGCGATGGAATAGTAACTACATCAGCTATTGGGACTCTTAATGGAGCATATGCAGTAGCTATACAAAGTGATGGCAGAATTGTAGCGGCAGGAAGAGGCAGCAATAGTGCTATTGATATTGCTGCGGTTCGTTACAATACAAATGGCAGCTTAGATACCACCTTTGATATGGATGGAATTGCTACTACATCTATAGGAGCTGGAAATGATTTTGCAGAAACTTTAGCTATACAAAATGATGGTAAGATTGTGGTTGGAGGAGAAGGTGTCACGGGTCCGGGTTATGATTTTGCTTTAATTCGATTTAATACAAATGGCAGCTTAGATACGACCTTTGATACCGATGGAATAGCTACCACAGCTATAGGCACGAGTAGTGAATCGGGCAGCGCAGTAGTCATACAAAGTGATGGTAAAATTGTGTTGGCAGGAAAGAGCTTCACCGGCCCCTCTGGTTATGATTTCGCCATAGTCCGTTACAATACCAATGGCAGTTTGGATACTACCTTTGATACCGATGGCAAAGTAACAACACTGGTTGGAGCTTTTGGTTCTGGGGGAAACGCAGTAGTCATACAAAGTGATGGTAAAATTGTGGTGGTTGGATATAGCAACGACAACGCTAATCATTATTCTGATATTGCTATGGTTCGTTACAACTCCAATGGTAGCTTAGATAGCACCTTTGATGCCGATGGAATTGTGACTACACCAATAGGGCTTCTTAGTGAAGGGGCAAACTCTGTAGTCATACAAAGTGATGGAAAAATTGTGGCGGCAGGATCTACACAAACGGGTACAAATACTGCTGTTTTAGCCTTAGCAAGGTATAATAATACTATCCCAGTAGGAATAAACGAAACTGATAATCCAACAATAGAAATAAAAATTTACCCCAATCCATTCTCTTCATCAATAACTATACAAATGGATAAGATTTTAGATAATGCAATCCTGACGATTTATAATATTTATGGTCAGCAGGTAAAACAGTTAAACAATCTTTCGGGACAGACTATCCCTTTTCACCGCGACAACTTATCAGACGGGGTGTATTTTATTCAATTGACACAAGAAAATAAAATTGTAATGACAAGTAAACTTGTTATTGCTGATTGACAACAGAAGAATAAAAATTTTTTACTTGCCAATATAAAAGCATATCGGCAAAGAAAAAAAACAGTAGAATAAAAAGATAAACCAAACAATATGAAAAACAACATTACACAGATTTCAACAGTATTGATGCTAAGTATTTTTTTTGCATTCCCTGCTTCATCGCATGCTCAGGCCGGTTTGCTTGACTTAACCTTTGGTACCAATGGATTTGTTATAACACCTATTACACCTATTGGAAATTCTCATGGTGTGGCATCCTGCATAGCCATTCAAAGTGATGGCAAAATGGTGGTGGCGGGATTTTTCAAAATTAGTCTGGGTAATAATAATATTGCGTTAGCACGATACAACACCGATGGTAGCTTGGATACTACCTTTGATAACGATGGTA
>JAYURB010000302.1:0-7995 GCA_043756425.1 Bacteroidota bacterium | reverse complement strand
AACTATGAGCATTAACTTGTCTGATGAATGTGTTATGCTCACTTTGAATTTTATAAATGACAATTTTAAAAGCTCATAAAAAAACCTGCCGGTCCTTTTCAAAACCGGCAGGCTAAATGCGCATTAGATTAATACTTAACTATTCTTCCAACTTCTGAAGAATTATCCTGTCCATTGATTAAACGGTAAAGATAAATACCGGGTGACAATGTGCTCAAATCAATTTTTGTAGAATTTGGATGCAGAGAAGTTCTACTAAGTTCTCTTCCCTGTAAATCCGTTACCCTAAATGTATAAGGTATTGCTTTAGGGTTATCGATTTTAACATTAATTGTCTGATTGAAAGGATTCGGATAAATGGAAACATTCAAATTTCCTTCAGGTCTGAAAATGCCTACAGGTATCTGACTTACCATTGTATTATCGGTAATGTTGGTAAGTACGGGTGAATTCTGATCAAAGTAAATATAAGCCCTGTTAGTGACAAGAGTATTTTCAGGTAATCCCGGCTTGGTTCGAATAGAATATGAAATGTACCCCTGACTACCCGGCTTGTCAACAAAACTGTCAGGAAGCATAATGTTTAAGAATTTAAAATCGACTACACCATTTTGTTTCAATTCTGTAGTAACGACATGACTGCTTGAAATTACCCGAAAGGAATTAAAGTCTAGATTCGAATTTAATGTATCCAGAATATGCACGTCGTAAGCAGTATCAGTGCCTGTATTCTGGAAACGTATGTGATATAAAAGCGTATCGCTGAATAAAGTATAATGCTGCATTTCCACACCCTGCGGACTTACTGCTTTATCGTTAGGATCCCATGAACATCGAACAATCTGAGTAAGGTCTGCACTTGATGTTCCAAAATATACTCCGGTTAAGGAATACGATTCTAAACTAGCATAGAATCGAACAGTATCTCCAATAGGTCCTATTTGCAAATTGACATTGAATCCACCCGAAGCATACAAAGTATCTGTAAGTGAGAAATAAATTGTATCACCAACAATGGAATCAGGCGGTATAGTAGCGGAAACAAAAGGAGTATTTGGCGAATGATAAAACTTAATTTTCAAATCCAATGGAAGGACAGTTTGGCCATAATAGTAAATGCTATACGCTTGCGTAGTATTGCATCTAGCCCTTCCGTATAAATATGTATGCGGAATGTAGAAATTAGAGTTCGGTGTAATAGCAAAATCAATGGAATCAATATTAGTAGCGCCTAATGTAACTGCCTGCGAATCGGCATTTACGAAATCGTAATAATAATTACTCATTAATTTTACACCATAATTTCCCTGAGGTGCCAGAAACCTGTATGCGCCATTGTTATCGGTGTATGTCCACCTTTGATCAGGATATAACCTTACAGCATGACCTGATAAATATATATCTGACGAATTAAATACACTATCCAGATTAGAATCATAAAATACGCTACCGGAAATAACTCCTACATCAATACCAAAAATTGAAGATGAAGAACATTGTTGAGGCCCCACAATGCAGTTGCCACCGATTGGGTCATAACTCCAGAGGTCAGCATGTAAGTCATACAGACCGGAAGGTGCATTCATTGGTATGCTCCATCCAACATAAACAGAATCGTTTACAATAGAAAATGAAGAAGCATAAATAGTTGTTCCTGTAGATATCTGATTTAAGTAAATATCTGTCGGTTGACAAGGAGCCGAACCGTATCCCATATAAAAATAGGTTCCGGTAAGTGTCGTGGTCAGTGTTTGACCCCGGAATGCTGTATCCGGATTCAATCCGACATAGCAATTAAATTGTCCGAAACTATTAAGCTGCAGGACAATTAAGACTAAACAAAGTAAAATTTTTTTCATACGTATGTTTTTTGATTGGTTAGAAATTACTTAATGCTAAAATTAGTTCTTTTTTATTGTTCGTTTAGCCGATTTTCCAAAATTTTGGCGAATGGCTTGTTTTCGTCTTTAGACAGCGTATAAATTCCTCTTAACAAACTTTTATCGTTGATTAAGGTCATTCCTTTTCGCGTAAAAGCTGTATCCGTTTCTTGTAATAAAACCGAATATGCCTTTGAATAAAGAATAGCATCTAGGAATTGATTGTAATTTTTATTCTCAGAAGCACTCATTTTTTGTTTGTAAATTTTATCAATAAAATAAAAAGAAGAATCAATATTGCGAAGGTTGAAATATGCTGCGCTAATGTTTAGATTTACTTCAATAGATTGCTGCGTAATGATTAAGGCTTTCTTATAATATGTTACTGCGCTTTGTCGATCACCATTATGCTCATACGAAGATCCCAAATCATTTAATACTCTTAGATGGTTTGGATTTATCTCTAAAGCATTTTGATACTGCTCAATTGCTTCGGAAACATTTCTACTATAGAAATAAGCCATGCCCTTATACCAGCTAAAAGGCGTCGACGTAAGATCCATTGGGAAATACCAGGAATATGCTCTGTCAGCTTCCCGAATCATTCTGGCATAATTTCTATGCAACTGAGCTATCATCATGTTTTTAGTGTGTATCTCCCCTTTGAGCCTGCAATACGAAGCATAACCGGAGAATATTGAAATAAGAAAAACGCAAATTGCCACAAATTTTCCGGAAAGAGTTCTTGCCTTCTCATTCGTTTTCATGGAAAGTAATATTGCAAGTATTATCATCAAAATTAACATGGAGTAAAATCGCGAACGGGGATAACCAAAAATTGAAAGCATCATAAATGCAATGAGACCGCTTCGCAGCAATAATAGGAGCAAACGGGAATGTTCGCCTGAATTCATTTTTTTCCTAATCAGAATAAAAGCAAAAACAAAAAATGCCAGATAAAGTAACAATCCAACAGGACCTTGTTCAGCAAGAATCAAAAGGTAATCATTGTGTGGATGCTCATAATTGATCAAACCTGTATTGATGTATTGCGTACCGCCTATTCCGTAAAGGGGATTAAAAAGCTTCCAGTTATTTATTCCTACACCCAACAGCGGATGATCAACTATCATTCTTGTAGTATTTCTCCATAGAAGCAAACGCTCAAAGACACTGTTGTTGTTTTCCTGCCGCGACTCTGTTAACTTTGAAGGATTTGAAATATATTCAATCCCAAATTCAATTTTAGAAATAAAACGTTTCCCTCCGGGAGTTCCTAAATAAAAATAAAAGCCTGTTATAAGAGCTAAAAAGATAATTGTAATTATGATTTTATTTCTCTTTATCGATATAAAAGATGAAAGATCAATTACTTTACACTTAACAGCTGAATAGAAAAAGATCAGGGAAGCTACAGTCAGGGCTGCCCAGGAGGACATTGATTGCAGGAATCCGATAAAAACAAGGTCAATCAATATTGATAATATGAATAAAGTTTTCCATAACCCCTTTTCCGAACTGGTTCCGTAAATTAAAAAGGGGAGTAATAAAACCAGAACTTCTGAGAAAAAATTTTTATTGGCAAGACTTGATGCTACGACTTCATTTACATGAATATTTTTCCCTTTATATATATCCGGCAAAATCGAAATAAATTGTTCTACTCCATAAGCAGTAAAAATCAGCAAAGCTAAAATGGATGCTCTTGAAAGAAGTTTAACAGGATCAGAAACTGACGATACAATGTAAAACGATACAACTAAAAAGCAATATACTTCTGCCAGCCTAAAGAACTCAAGAAAAGCATCGCCACTGTTTACCGATTGAATTATACAAAACAATATCCAGAGAAGCATAACAGCTGTTAATACGAAGAATTGAATGACTTGAGTGGAAAGGGTTATTAATTTCTTCCCTGAAACAAAAAAATAAAGAGAATAAGCTAATAAAAATAAGCTAGTTATAAAAAAACGAGGTGCAAGTTCAGGGTCTATTGTTGATTTAAAATTTATCAAAGGAAGTAATATAAATACTACTAGTAAAAAAATGACGAACTGAAAATCAGGAAAATATTTTCTATCTATATTCATTTCATTAATTTGGCATAAACCGGTTAGTCATATGTCCTGTTAAATGACTATTTCATTTTCTAAACCGCAAATTTGAACTTTTCAAATGTAATAAAATGCAGTTTACAAAATATTTGAAAAAAATAAAGGAATTATCATTAACATTACGGAGAATAAATTTATGACCTATCTTCCTCCTAATGCAACGCTTACCCGATCAGAATACGAGACTCGTATGCTTATCCGGCATTTGAAAAAAAGAAAATGGAGATATACTATAATAATTCTTCTTTTTGGTGTTTATTCTTTTTATTTGTTTAAATTCAAGCTGCTTGAATATTCTTCAACAGCATCCTTTCTAGTCAATGACAATAACATTGTATCACCTTTGTCGCTTGATTTAAAAGAGCAACAAGATCGTTCTACCAATAGCAATTTTAACAGAATCTATGAATTAATAAATTCAGCCGCCACTCAGAAACACCTGATTGAGAAATTTGGACTGATTGAGCATTATGAAATTGATTCCACAAAAGAATTTGCTTACCAGAAGGCCGTTGAAAAAATCAGGTCAAACATTACCGTTTCTAAAAGTCCATTTAATACCATTTCCGTAACGGTCCACGACAGGTATAGATATCTTGCTGCTGATATGGCTAATGAAATTGTTGACTTTCTGGAAACCTTAAATGAAAGCTTGTATATCAATAATATGAAAAACAAAATTCAGATTTCCCAGGCTTATGTAGATCAAATTAAAAAAGATAATATTCAGAAAAGCATTGCCATTGACAGCCTGATTCAAAAACTGAATAAACTTTTTTTACTTAATAACAGGGATGATAAATCCAAATACGATTTGCTTGCTAACCAGCAAACACTGAGCACTATTGTAAATAATTTTCAGAATTCAACAAACGAACTAATAAATTCAGAAAAACTTTATAACCTTTCTCTGCAAGCCCTGAACTTTAAAAGTTATCCGGTTATAACCATTATTCGCATGGCCATGCCTGCTCCGCGCTCCATTGCTTTAACTTCTTTACTCTTAAGTGTTGGAATTATGTTTTCTTCTGCATTCCTTATGATACTTCAGGCTTATCTTCTTATTCATCACAAAGGCTTTTTCGAAATGATTAAAAATGAAAAACCTGAATGAAAAGAGCTGTTATCATTGTAGCGGGCGGCTCCGGAACAAGAATGGGATTGTCTGTTCCAAAACAATTTCTTTTGATGAACAACCTTCCGGTATTGATGCATACCTTGAAAAGGTTTTATGAATACGATCCGAAAATAAATATAATTGTCGTCTTACCCGATAATGAAATCAATAGATGGAAAAAACTTCTTACGGAATATAATTTTCAGATTAAACATACAATTGTTCCCGGAGGCTCTACCCGTTTTCATTCAGTGAAAAACGGAATTTTGCAAATTAAGGAAAACTGTATAATTGGAATACACGATGGAGTGAGACCCCTGTGTTCACCGGCTTTGATTAAGCGTTGTTTTATTGAGGCTGAAAAGTTCTCCAATGCAATACCTGTCGTTAAAGTTACCGACTCTATACGTGAAGTCAATCAGGAAAATAATTTCCCTCTCGACAGAGAGAAATTACGGATTATACAAACTCCACAATGCTTTGAATTTGCTTTACTAAAAAAAGCCTATGAAAAAATTCACGCTGAAAAATTTACCGATGATGCCGGCGTATTTGAGTTTTCAGGAAACAAAATTCATTTGGTAGAAGGGGAAAAATCAAATATAAAAATAACGGAACCTGCTGATTTGTTAATTGCCTCTTCTCTTGAAAAAGAATTATTTCGACCTTAATTTATTTAATCGAAAAAGCCGGTGGAAAAATTAATTCCACAGGCTTCCGAAAATATATTCCGGAATTAATTTCACCAGGCATCTTTCGCTTTAGTTGCCCTTTCTTTAGTAATCACATTTTTCAATGATGTAATTGTTTCAAGCGAATTCTTATCCAATTGCTGCAGGTATTCATTGTAGACCGGCTGATACGATGAAGCTTTCATGTCCAGCCATTTTTCACAGGCATAATAGGAAGGTTGTTTCCAGTTAAAAGCAGTTAATTCATACTTAAACCTGCCATCCCGTGCTGCAATTGTAATGGTGTATTGCACAGTACTATTCCCTTCAACTTTTGGTCCATCCTTTTCCAATTGTGTGAGCAGACGAAAACGAGGTTTACCAACCATAATAAATTTTACAGAATCATTTTCCCTGATAACTTCTGAGGGGTTCTTGTAAAAGCTGCGAAACCAGGCGTCAATTCGTTTGTAGAGTTCATCAGCTTTTACTCCTTTAACTTCAACGACACCCTGATAGGTAATCATCTTAGAAACGGTATCTAAAGAAACAGGAAATGGAGTAACAGGATTTGTTTGAGCAGTAGAAATTAAACAGCTAATAGCCATATATACGGCAAGAAATATTCCTTTCATAAGTGCAGCGTTTTGTTCTCGTAAAAATAATACAAAAAACCCTTACTTTAACAGGGTTATCCTTGCACTTTTATTTTAAGTTTTGTGCCGGGCTTTAACAAAGAACCGTTGGATATTTTATTAAGGGACTTCAATTCTTCAACCGTAATCCCTGCATACTTTTGGGAGATTTTAAATAAAGTATCTCCCGGAACAACAATATGATATAAATATTTAGACGGCTGTTTAATTTCTGCTTTTACAATTGGATTTTCGGAAGCATCAACCTGCTTTGTAACTTTTTCCATTTCCTTTTTTTCCATAGTTGTCAACAATGGCTTGTCTTCATCGGCCTCAAATTCTTCCTTTGTTTCCTGAACGAAAATATTATGCGGTTGATAATAATAAATTACAAGTTTTTGTCCGGCATATACATGATTCTTCTGAAGTCCTCTCCTGTTCCAACTGCGCAATTGAGAAGTTGAACAATCGTAACGTCGTGCCACAGTTGAAATATTCTCACCCTTCATGACTACATGAATCTTTTTTACCCGCTCATTAATCGTTACATACCGGCCCTTCTTGCCATCTTTTTGTATAGTCTTGTCAACACTTGCTGTCGGAGAAGGGCAATACCCAAGTTTATCAAGACTTATGCTTGTATAATAATCGTTGAACATGTCTCTCACAACTTCATTTCTGATCTGGGGTCCTCTGCAGCCTAAAACAATGCTTATCAGGCGATGATCACATTTAGCAGCTGTAGCTACCAGACAAAATCCGGCCCTGCGCGTATAACCAGTTTTGAGTCCATCCACTTCTCCTGAATATTCAATAGTAAGACGGTTGTGATTACTAATAACATTTGACATGGAACCATTCTCAATAGAGGCATAACCCATGGAAGCTATTTCAATTACTTCTTCGTATTTTAACATTTCAAGAGAAAGAATCAATAAATCGGCAGGAGATGATTTATTGTCAAACATAGAATGTGGAGCAGGCAAACCTGTCGGATTGCTAAAAAAAGTATTACTCATTTTCAACTCAAATGCACGTAAATTCATACGTTCAATGGTTGACTGTAAATCTCCATTACTTAAATACTTTGCCAGCTGCTCGGCACATTCGTTATTAGAAGCAATCATTGCTGCTTTAAAAACATCACGCAAAGAATAATTGACATTAGTATAAACAGTTTTCTTGTTCTTCCTTCTTCCGACAGTAGTTTGACGAACCCACTTAACTCTGTCATCCCAAGTGAACTTTCCGGTTTTTACATCTTCCACAGCTAACAGAGCAACCATCATTTTAGTTAATGAAGCAATAGGAAAAGAAGTATTCATTTCTTTTTGCCAGATTATCTTCTGGTTTACCGCATCATAAAGTAACCCGGCCTTTACTTCATTTTCATTAATTGAAATCGGAGCAGAAACAACAGGAACGGGAGGAACTGTTATTGAATAAAAATCATTTCTTGTAACGGTGTCAGGGACTAAAGCATTTACAGGCGATTCCGCTTTTACAGCGCAAATGCCACCAATAAAATATCCCAATAGGATTATTTTATATAAATTATGCTTCATTTGAATAATAGTA
>JAYURB010000301.1:0-3356 GCA_043756425.1 Bacteroidota bacterium | reverse complement strand
TTAAAATGTTTGCAGAGGTACTTCCATGCACTACAAAAGGAAGCACTTCGAGAGGATCACCTCCCGTATTATTTCTGTTAAATCCGAAATACCTGTTACCAACATTATCAGTAAGGTATATATCGAGGTCATTTTGTGTTCCCGGTGTTTGGCCCATTGAATAAAACAGGTCTTGCCATTGTAATACAATTGTATATGTTCCTGGAGCAAGTGATATACTTTGGTAGATATCTCCCGGTGCGAAAGCATGTGCTGTTCCTGAATAACCGGCAGGTGCAACAGCAGGAGTAAATACTCCTTCGTATGCTTTGTCGCTGAAATTTCCTGCAGAAGAGAAATAGGACACTCCAGAGTCACGGACGGCATTGACGGCCTGTGCAATTACTCCATCCTGATAAAATGGTTCAGTTATATATGAAACGTCATCGACGATAACATCGCAGTTATGTTGTTGAAGTTGTTTTATTCCAACAGCCATGTCTCCTGCACTTTCAAAACCTGTGCGGAATGCGAGTTTAGCTTTTGGTGCGATGTCGTGAACAATCTGCATCATCGCTCTTCCTTCGTCAGATCGTCGGCCAAAAGGATATTCTTTAATCAGATCAACGGGATTTGAATTGTAAGTATTTCCGATTCCCGGAAGATCACCATTGGTAACATCAAGCGGGGCATTTGCAGCAGAAATAGTATTGTAACTATCGGAGATTACACCAACTTTAATACCCTCACCTTGTAAATTAAATATTCTTCTCGCAAATCCTGAAGCCATAGCACTATCTCCGAGAGAATAGGTTACTCCCGTTACCATCGAATTAGGAATTGGTTGATAATACGGTCGAATGTAATTTATCAATGATGGAAGCGTGTCCAGCATTGGAAGATTTGCAATTGGGAAAAGTCCGGTGATGATATGAGTAGAGTCACCATTATTTATCGTGTCAGTTAAGCCATAGGAAGGATGCATAATCAATGCTAATAGCGAATCGTACTTACCTACGTTGGCAATTACTTCAATAAGCACTTTCCCTAATGAAGTAAGGACGATATAATTATTAATGGTATTTGTAACGGTGTCAGGGTGATCAACAATCTGTGTTAACTCAGATCCGCGGGGATTCTCAACCTTACCTGCTGAAGATGATGGATAATAAGGATCGATACATGGGAATCTGATAACATTCGTATCTCTTGAACTTGAACAACCATATGCATTTGTGATGGCTACGGAATAGAGACCGGGTGAATTAATGCTAATTGAATTGGCAGTTTGACCTCCCGGAGACCAGAGATATGAAACGCCGTTATTGTTCAGCGATGCAGAATCAACAGCATGAATGGTTGCTGTTGAATTGGGACAATCGAAAAGCCGGCTGTTAAGAGATACAAATGGTAGTGGTTTTGGATTAACAGTAACAACAGTTGTATCAGAAGCTGAACAACCGCTTCCGGAAGAGACAACTACTACATATATACCTGCATCAGATGACGACGCATTATTAATAACGGGATTTTGGGCAGTTGAGGAGAAATTATTTGGGCCTGTCCATGAATATGAATTCCCGTTACTGGAAGTTAATTGAATCGTACCGCCAATACAAGCCGATGTATTAACAGTTGCTGAGGCGGGAAGAGGACTTACATTTACAGTAATGTTAACAACAGTGGTTGCTGGTGGATTGTTGTTATCAACTGCGGTGAAAGTGACAGTATGTGTTCCGATGTTGCATGCAGAACCGGTAATGGTAACATTGGCCAATGACTGAGTTCCATTTGTAACAGCAATCACAGCTCCGCACAAACCGGTTGTATCAACTGTAGTTATAACTGATTGGTTTACTTCCGGACCAAGAAAAGAAAGGGCAATTGTTTTATGCTCCCCACAGGCCATATTGATTGTATTGTTGCTGGGAATTCCACTAACAGACGGAGGAAGATTTGTAGCGTTTGAAACATTATAAATGAAACATTGGTAATCCAGATAGCTTATTCCATTGTTAGTGGCTGAAGGACCGAAGTAAGTCGAACTGTTTTCGCTAAAGCGTCCAACTTGTACGTAATGTATATTATCACCCTTATTAATTCCGGCTGTTGCAGCAATACCACCAAAGCCATTCACTCCATTCGATGCACTACCCGTTGTCCATTGCATGTCGCCATAATTAAAGGCAACATTGTTTCCAATGCCGATAATAGGGTCATTACCATCAGTCAGTATAATCTGAAACGAATTTAGCTTGCCTGTTTGTTGATTGTAATAACCAACCATTGGCCAGGTCACAATTATGTGAGTAGGTGAAACTTTATATTCGACTTTTCCGCTACCCGCTGGTCTTGTATCAACGTCTGACCAGAATGCAGCAACCATTGGTGTGGTAAAAGGGAAGCCGGAGGAACTAAAAGCATTTAATGGACCTGTAAAAGTTATGTTTCCATTATTGTTAATATATACCGAACTATAGGAAGCCCCATAAAGATCGAATGTAAAAGGTAATGCTACAGGACCAACTGAACCATCATCGTTTCCCGGAAATATAGAGTATGTATTATCGGGCTGTATGTAGCATGAGTTTGCAGGAAGAGCATCTGTGAAAAGTGCAACAACATGAGCTCCGGAAGATTGTCCGTCTGCAGTCGCAATAAGGTGTTCACCTACACAGTCATCTGTACATACATGCCATGATGTAATAAAATTACCATTTGCATCAGCAGTGACATTCCAGGGTAAATGATCTTGTCCGGTTGAAGGCGTACCATAGGCATGCAATACCTGAAGGGTTACTGTTTCTCCGGCCTGAAATCCTCCACCGGTAAGTGTTGCAGTTGACCCGGGTTTGTAATCCGTTGAATCAGTAGTTAGTGTGTGCCCTGTATAAGGCGCCGGATTGATTGTCCCCAATTTTTGCTGATCATATCCTGCGACACTGGAAGGATCTGTAATTGTTTGTGCTGAAGCGTTAAAAAGGAATAAACAAAAAGTGATGTGTGTAATTATTTTTTTCATTGTAGGGTGGTTTTTCAATAGAATAAATAAATATTATCGCTGATAGAAAATTATCTATCATGCCAATCCGAACACTTGTGATGGTGTCTGATTTCAACATTATTTGAAGTAATTTATAAAAACAGAGAGAAGGTTAAAAGTGTAAAATCCCTAACGTAAAGCCCAAATCGAAAGGAAATGTAAAAAAAAGATATGTCATGACAAAATCATTCTTGCAAAACAACGAAAATTTGCAAAAAACAAAGAAATTTTTTCCTTATAACACTAAATCTCCACTGTTGACGCGGGTTTCCGAGGTACGGGAAAATCTAAACAATTAAAAATCGTAATTGATTGTAATAAAGTTGGTTTAACA
>JAYURB010000300.1:0-3370 GCA_043756425.1 Bacteroidota bacterium | reverse complement strand
ACGCATGTTTATTCAACACCGGGATTATACAATGTTAAACTGACTGTTGGAAGTCAGAGTTTATGCGATTCAAGTATTACACTTCCCGTAAATATTATTGGTATTCCTAATTGTGATTTTTCATTTGCTCCTCAATGCGAAGACGCTCCGGTTCAGTTTACCGATAATTCTACTTCTCAGGGGAGTACTATTACATCATGGTCGTGGAATTTTGGCGACGGCCTTCCCGGATCCATTACACAGAATCCATTGCATACCTATAGTACGCAAAACAACTTTTCTGTTTCATTAATAGTAAAGGATTTGAACGGTTGCGCTGATACAATAGCAAAGACTATTAGTGTCCTTCCCAATCCCATTGCATTAATTTCTGCTCAAGATGCTTGTGCAAACAAAATTGTATTGTTTAAAGATTCTTCATTTGTTAGTACAGGAAACATCAAAAGCTGGCATTGGAATTTTGGCGATAATTCTCCTGCTTCAACTCTACAGAATCCTGCACATTTGTATTCTGGTCCAGGCGCACATACGGTTAGTTTAAGGGTAACAAGTAATAACGGTTGTTTAGATTCCATTACAAAGTTGTTAAATATTTTCCCCGCACCCAATGCTGATTTTATTTCTACAGGAGTTTGTGTAAACAACCCAATTAATTTTACAGACAAATCATCCGATGTTTATTCAGCCGTAACAGGCTGGTTGTGGAATTTTGGTGATGGGTCAACACTATCAAATATTCGAAATCCTATACACAGTTATAACAGTGAAGCAAACTATACTGTTTTGTTTATTGCCAGTAACAATGTTGGATGTATTGATTCTGCAGAAAAACAGCTTGCTATACATCCCAACCCGGTAGCAAATTTTTCGGCCGATACTGCTTGCTTAAATAAAGAAACAAAATTTACAAACCTTTCTTCAATTGCTTCCGGAAACATTAATTCATGGAACTGGAATTTTGGTGATCGCTTATCGTCGCATATTTATTCTCCTGTTCACAAATACAAAGGGATTGGAATATACGATGTAAACCTTATTGTTGTTTCTGAGCAAGGGTGTATTGATTCAACTAAGGGTGTAGTTGAAGTAAAGGAGGATTATAGTTTCTGGATTCCCAATGCTTTTACACCAAATGCAGACGATTTAAATGATGTCTTTAAGCCGCTGGTTATCGGAGCTGTCGAGTATCGTATGGAAATTTACGACCGATGGGGAATTAAAATATTTGTATCGAATAGTGAACTAGTCGGATGGGATGCAAAAATTGATGACCGCCCGGCTCAGGCTGATGTATATGTATATAGAATCCTTATTACCGATGTTTGCAGTGAAACGCATTCCCATGTAGGGCATTTTTCTCTTTTAAGGTAGGTTTTATTTTTTTTCTAATTTAGATTTCACAAGGAGGAAAATCTATTAACCCATTTTGAACCTCTGGGGTTTAATCCAAAAGTAATTAACTTACGAAAATAATTTCGAAGAATAAATCAAGAATAAATATAATTTATGGCACAATTTAATTCCTAATAAACGCTGTAATCCCTACCAAACAATGATTACAAGGAATTATAATAAAACAAAATTTTTCGGGCATTTTGATTATTTAATTTTATTTTTTATATTTGTTTTATCCCTAACTTAATGAATAATTATATCGGACACCCGAAATAAAGCTCATAATTTATAATTAATTCATTTTTAAACTTTTCACCATGAAAAATAATTGCATAAATGATATTTTATCAAAGTCGCCTAAGTTGAATTTAATAAAGTACTGCCTGATACTTTGTCTAATCTCAGTTCGATTAAATGCACAAGTCACGGTAACAGGTGCTTTAAGTGGCAATGGATCATACACTACCCTCGGAAATGCAATTACCGCTATTGGAACATCCCAAGCAAGCGCCAATATTACTATTACTATTTCAGGAAATATAACAGAAGGTGCTTCAACAATTTCAATAGGCGCAGGAACTTGGACATCCTTGTCCATTCAACCATCCGGTGGAGCAAGGGTAATTTCAGCAGCTACAACAGCGGGATTGCCAATGATTGATTTGAATGGAGCCGACAATGTTACCATCAATGGATTGAATAGCGGAGGGAATTCTTTAACAATTCAAAATACAACGGTTTCTCCAACAGCCGGAACGAGTACAATTCGATTTCAAACCGATGCAATTAATAATACTATTACCAATTGTTTCATATTAGGCTCTTCTACTATGGGCACTACAACGGATGGCGGGAACATTTGGTTTGGAGGAGCTGCAGTTTCAACCGGCAACGATGGCAATACAATTTCCAATTGTGACATTGGTCCGGCCGGAAGTAATTTACCTACAAAGTGTATATACGGTTCAGGTACAACTACAACTACTGCTTTAAATAATAGCGCAATTAATATCACCAATAGCAAAATTCATGACTTTTTTAATGCTGTTGAAATTAGCAATGGAATATATATTGCAGGCGGTAATACTGATTGGACTATATCAGGCAATCGCTTCTATCAAAGTGCTACACGAACGCAAACAACAGGAAAACTCCATTCTCCAATTCAAATTAGCAATACCTCAGGTAATAACTTTCAAATTACCGGAAACATTATTGGATTTTCTAACTCTTCAGGAACCGGGACATATATTTTTTCAGGATTAACGAATTCAGCGTTTGTTCCCATTGCTATATCTGTAGGAACAACAATTGCTACATCTGTAGACAATAATATAATTGCCGGTATTTCGATTACAGGTTCTACCAGCGGAACAATATCCGTTGCTCCATTCAGGGGAATTTATGTTTCAGCAGGATTAACTATATGCAATGGCAATACAATAGGAGATATGTCGGCAAATGGAAGTATTAGCTATACTTCCTCAGCACTACCGGCAAAGGAAGTAATAGGGATGTGCAATTTTAATTCAAATAACTGGACAACTAATAATAATACCATTGGCGGGATTTCAGCAACTAGTACATCCACCAATGCAATGAATATTACAGGTATGCGAAACCATGGAAGTACAGGTAAAATATGGACATGTAGCAATAATTCAATTGGAGGAAGTATAGCTAATTCAATCAATACAAATACCCTTTCAACTTCTTCTATAGTAAATGGTATTCTTAATTATTTTTCCGGATCCGTCATTAGTAGTAATATTATAAGAAATATGACTTCGACAGCAGGTACAGGAACAGGCTTAGCAGCTTCTCTTGGAGGAATAGTTGTTAATAATGCATTTTCTGCTCAAAGTATTTCTAAAAACATTATACATACACTTAGCAATTCAAATGTTTCCGATGCTGTTTCTATATGCGGCATTGCTTATGATGGAGCATCTTCAGGTACAAATCTGATTGAAAG
>JAYURB010000299.1:0-3374 GCA_043756425.1 Bacteroidota bacterium | reverse complement strand
AATTGACATTTATGGGCGAGGTTTATTTATTTTCCCTAAAGAAATACAAGGCAATAACTATTACATAACTATCCATCATAGAAATGCTATAGAAACCTGGAGTAATTCACCTGTACAGTTTGCCAATGTCATTACCAATTATTCATTCTCGGATTCGAAATCAAAGTCATATGGAAACAATTTAAGTGATTTAGGCGATGGTAATTTTGCAATCTACAGTGGAGATATCAGCGATCAAGGTACCGGAACAATTGGAATTCAGGATGGAATTATTGAGTCACAGGATTATGGAGATATGGAGAATGCTGTTTATTTTACTTTACTTGGATATAAGGTGGAAGACTTAACCGGAGATGGTATTGTTGAATCATCTGACTATGGACTCATGCAAAACAACGTATACTTTACAATTGTGCTCATACGACCATGATAATTTATTATTACCTAAGGATGCTTTTCTAAATTAGTTATAATCTGCATTTAAAATTTCGCCAATTAGATTCCTCTAAAATTAACTGATATTATTATTTACATTACATGAAAATCAGATATCTGATTTTCATGTAATGTAAATTAAACCCCAATCGGTAAGTTTAAAAGAGATATGGCAGTATTTTTCAAAATTAACATATCTTTGTAGATAATATTCTGCAATTTTGATGCTAATCAACAACCTGATTTCTTCTCTTCTATTTCTCCTCCTACTCTCGCCTGCAAACGAAACCTGGGTAGTACGAAAATCCAAAAACAATATCTCCGTTTATACAAGAAGCGTTTTTACTTCCGACTACAAAGAAATTAAAATCACCACAAAAGTAAAAGCATCTCTTAGTACTGTCGTAAAAGCGCTTAGTGATGTAGATCATTATACAGACTGGATTTATAATTGCTATTCTGCAACTTTGATAAAAAAAGTAAGTGACTCCGATATTATTACGTATCAAATGCTTAAAGTTCCCTGGCCGGTTACGGACAGGGATGTTGTTTCGCACTGTCGAATTTATCAGGACAGCAAGACAAAGGTTGTAACGATATCATCTGATATCGTTCATGGATTGATACCGGAAAAAGATGACTTTGTAAGAGTAAAAGATTTTCATTCCAAATACATACTTACGCCTCAAAACGACGGTTTCGTTGATATCAATTATGAAATGGGTACTGATCCGGGAGGAATTGTACCGGCATGGCTGGTAAATCTGGTGATTGTTAATGCACCATATTCAACTCAAGAAAATTTAAATAAGCTTATTCAAAATCCCAGATATAAAACCGGAGGATTGAGCTTTATTATAGATTAATTTTTATATTTACTCTATGGATAAATTCATGCAAGCTGCTATCGATGAAGCTCGCCAGGGACTTAGTGAAGGCGGCATTCCAATTGGCTCCGTCATCATTAAAGAAGGAAAAGTTATTGGCCGTGGTCACAATAAACGCGTACAAGATGGCGATCCCATTACCCATGCTGAAATAGATTGCCTTCGCAATGCGGGCAGAGTCGGAAGTTACAAAGACACGGTTCTATATTCTACTTTGATGCCCTGCTACCTCTGCGCGGGAGCCGTTGTCCAGTTTGGCATTAAAAAAGTTTATGCCGGAGAAAATGAAACTTTTTCCGGCGCCAAAGAATTTATGGAATCCATGGGAGTTGAAGTAATCAATATGAATTCTGAGGAATGTAAAGAAATGATGCGTAAATTTATTAATGAAAACCCGAAGCTGTGGAACGAAGACATTGGGGAACTGTAGCATTAATTTTAACCGTCCGAAATAACTAATTAACTAATTATTTACCGGACTAATATTACCACAGTATTTCAAAATTGACTAGTCCCGTATGGGACAAAATACCGGTAGTAAAATAAAGTAATACCAATTACAAACCCCTTTAGGGGTGAAATATTATAGAGTAGTCAATTAAAATGACGTAAAGATTAATTAATAATTTTTTCGAGCAATAATAATTAACCAATTTTAAAAAAATGTCAATACTAATAAAAAACGGAAAAGTAGTTACTGCTTCAGAAATATCCGATGCAGATGTTTTCATTGAAGGAGACAAAATAACTGCAATTGGGACTAACCTGAATGTCAAAGCGGATCACGTAATTGATGCTAAAGACAAACTGGTTATGCCCGGCGGCATTGATCCGCATGTTCATCTCGATATGCCTTTCATGGGGACATTCTCAAGCGATGATTATACAAGTGGCACATCAGCAGCTTTGTTCGGCGGTACTACCATGCTCATTGATTTTGTATTACAAACTCAAGGTAAGTCGCTTGACCATGCCTTGAAAGAATGGCAAGGTCGTTCGAATGGAAAAGCATGCTGCGATTACTCTTTTCACATGGCTGTGACAGACTTTAATGAGAATACAAAAAAAGAAATTAAAGAAATGGTCGAGACAGAAGGTATTACTTCTTTCAAAACCTTTATGGCTTACAAAGGTGCTTTAATGATTGACGACAGACAAATGGTCGGGCTGATGAATGAAGTAAAAAAATATGGCGGCATGGTTACCGTTCATGCTACGAATGGCGATATGATTGATTTTTTAATTGCCAAACATCGGTCTGAAGGAAAACTCGAACCGCTCTATCATTATCTTTCCCAGCCTGAAATTACAGAAGCAGAAGCGTCAGGACGATTTGCCGACATGGCGTATTATTCCGGAGTGCCCGCCTACATCGTGCACATGACCTGCGAAGGAGCACACAATCATGTACGTAAAGCTGCTGAACGTAATCAGAAAGTCTTTGCTGAAACGTGCATACAATATTTGATTCTCGATGCTTCTCTCTATGAAAAGAATTTTGACGGTGCAAAATGGGTCATGAGTCCACCCTTGCGCGAAAAGAAAGATCAGGAATCACTTTGGGCAGGGATCAATCAGGGAAGTGTGCAGGTTGTAGCTACTGATCATTGTCCTTTTAAATGGGAACAAAAGCTAATGGGTAAAGATGACTTCTCCAAGATACCAAACGGACATCCTGCCATTGAGCACCGTATGGAATTATTGTTTTCTGAAGGCGTAAATAAAGGCAGGATATCCGTAAACAAATTTGTTGAAGTAACTTCCACGAATGCAGCTAAAATTTTTGGAATGTTCCCGCAGAAGGGGACCCTTGCTCCAGGATCGGATGCTGATATTATTATTTTTGATCCTAATGAGGAGCATGTATTATCGGCAAAGACGCATCATATGAATGTTGATTACTCTGCTTATGAAGGCTGGAAGGTTAAAGGCAAAACAAAAACAGTCATTATGCGGGGCAAAGTTGCTGTTGATAATAATCAACTGCAAATTAAAGCCGGTTACGGAAAATTTATCAAGAGAAAAAAAGTTACCGGAATAATTTGATACCGG
>JAYURB010000298.1:0-21248 GCA_043756425.1 Bacteroidota bacterium | reverse complement strand
AAAACACCGGGAAAACAAAATTGAATTTCAAAGCACGTTTTTTTAATTTTAAGTCAAACCTTAAAAAAATGTTGAATATGTTTAAATTTGACACTTTTTAAAGTTTTTTTAAATTAAATTGGTAAAAATCGATGTTTCCCAGATTATGCAAACTTTAAACTGTCTTATTTCCAATATTAAAACAATTAAAAGATATTGGTATTGCTTTTATCATTTTAATAAATAACTTTGATTCAATGTTTGAACATGTAGAAGTAATTTGAAGTCACAAGATTAACAATCGTAAAAGAATTTTATTTTTTTTAAAACAATTTGCCTCAGCGATTTTTGCAAAAACCTTAAAATAAATTATTCATTTTTTTACCCATTTAAAGTATCTTACAATTTTATTAACCATATTTTATTAACCCAATTTTATAAAAAAAATCTTATGGAACAAAAAAAAACAAATCAATTTAATGCGACGACGCCAATTAATCAATTTACTAACCAATTTAATAATGAGGACCTTAAAATGCAAACAGAACTTAACTTAACAAAAATAATTACAAACAATTCCTTTTGTCGGACTGTTTGTCTTTTAATTATTTTTTCATTTTTAATGATGAATAATTACAAAAGTTTCAGTCAATGCGGAATGAATGCTACTATAACTCAACCAAGCTCAGGCAGTCTTCATGTAGATGTTACAGGTGGCACACCGCCTTATACTTATCAGTGGTCAGACTTTTCAGGAAGTATTTCAGGAGCAACCAGTCAGAATATAACCGGTTTGACGCCATGCCAGTATAAAGTGATAGTGCAGGATGCTTCTAGTTGCATTAAAATTGCAACGTATGCTATTATGCCTACCATTATGGTCGGCACACTCACTGGTAATGTAAACGGAGTGGTCATTAATGCTACCGTTTCTGGTCTCCTTAATCCCACAACTGGATTAGGGCAAATTAATTTTCAACCAATTCCAGCATCTATTGGTTATAGTTTACTTCCCAATTTATGCCTAGGGGCTAGCAATGGGTTTGCCTGCGGAATTGAACATGGAACAGCATTGAATGGGGCTCATTTATTCAAAGGAAAAGGACAGACTACTGCACTTTCTCAGAATTTAATAACGGGTGATGCCCTTACTGCAATTTGGACTATGGATTATAACTGTGGCAACACGATCGTTTTAACAGGAACGATAAATGGCACAGCCGAAACCCTTACAAATTGCAGCGCTACAATTCCATTTTGGCAGGATACGCTTATCGGTAACGGAGTTTCAGGAGATAGTGTTCATTGGAGTCCATTAGTAAGGAATGTTCAAATCAACCCATTTGGGGGAGGCGCATCTTATTCCAGACCTTGGTGGAAAAGAAAACATGATTGGTGTCATTGTCCTATTTCTTCCATTGCGATTGGAGGTACTCCGGTTTCTGCCAATGATTTTTTTCCACCGTTGGTTTCAGAAAAAAGAACCGGCTCATCTGGATTAGGAACCTATGATGTGGCTACCAGTACTCTTCATTTTGAGGTTGTAAATAATATTTATCCTACTTCAGCTATAGTACCCTCCTTACCCCAATGGGCATTAATTCTTATGGGAGGCTTATTATTATTTTTAGGCTTATTTTATGTTTCAAAACACCACTAACCGACCCAAATCAGTTTTATCAAATTCAATCTATTTTAAGTGTTACCATTTCGTGTTTATTTTTATATTATAATTTGGTCAAAAAATAATTATTAATTATTGATTTTAATCTAGCTAAAAAGATGTAATAGGATATTGAGAGTTTCTATTGCGTCTTCAGATTCACAGGTATATAATAGTTAAAAGGGGAGCTTTTGCTCCCTTTTTATTGCTATTTACTCATTTGCTGATTTCTTAAGATCAGATACCATTGAATAAAGTTTTTTTGTGCTTAAAATTAAGTCCACTATGTACAGGTCGCCTTAATATTTCAGGAAATAAGCTAAAGAGATTTATAGGAAAGACGCTAAACTTAATGAACAGAATCACGGAGAATCTTTACATCTTTGACTCTGCTGCCAGCACCTGGGCGGATGAGACACTGGACAAGATTGACATAGAACTAAAAAAGACATTCGATTTGCAAAGCAGGTATAGAAGTATACACGAAGAATTAGAAATCATAAAAGAAAACCTCGGACTTTTCAAAGATATAATGCATCACCGAAAGAGCAGTGCTTTGGAATGGATAATTATTGTATTGATTTTGGTGGAGGTGGTAAATCTTATTATTAGTAAAATATTTTAAGCTACTTTTTCGGCATATTCTCCTCCATCATTTTTTTTATCATTTCCCGTTTTTCTTCCGGCGACATTGATTTCATTTTTTCCGCATCAAACTGAACAATGCTTTTTGTGTAGCCTTCGGGAATTTTAAATAAAGAGGCATCGAGACTTTTGCTTTCGAACTTTACCAGTTCCATAGTAATACCGGGAGTAGTTGAATTGGGTTTTTTAAACTCTATTTTAACGGGAACACCATCGGCAGATTTACTCTTTAATAATTCCATCATCTTACGATTGGCAGCTTCATCATCCCTTTGAAGCGGGAAATCGAAAGCAGGTAAGTCTTTTGTTACCCACATGTCCCAGGAATTGGTATCAGAAGTCATTCGTACATGTTTGCAATTATATGCGCCGATTTTTTCGCTGCCAATTACAGAAATGGATATATTCCCGGATTTAGCATTGCTTTTGTTCTTTTTTATTTCAGTATACGTTTTGGACTGATTATTATAAGACAGTGTAAATTCAGGATTACTTTTTAGATTTAATGTTACGGATGTCATTTCTTTTCCGGCGATATTCATTTTTACTTCCGATCGCATGTCTCCGTTTTTAAAATACAAAGCGCTTGTTGTTATTCTATCACCGATGCCTTTCATTTTATATTCTGCATAAGCATCGCCGGCGAGGATACTTGTTGAGTAAAGAGTGCAGGATAATAGAAGCACAAGAAAGATTTTTGATTTCATGAATAGTTTATTTTATCGTTTAATTAATAAATGTACAACTTTTATTGAAAAGACAAGTACTTAAATGAGCCGTTTTGAATAATTGAGAAGGAGTCCATTCTTACGATCTTACTACATCTTTATTTTAAGAATTTCAGCCAATTTCCTCCTATAAATACTAGGTTGTTGAAAATATTTATTAAATTGCCTTATAAACACAATACATTTTGAAGCTTTACATTAAATACATGGTCAGTAATCGTTGCAAAATGATTGTAAAGGACGAACTAAAAAAATTAGGATTGCACTATATTCATTTGAATTTGGGTGAAGTGGAGGTTATGGAAAAAATTACAAATGAACAAAGAGAGGAAATAAAAAGGGTTTTACTCAAGTCTGGCCTGGAGTTAATGGATGATAAACGGGCAATGCTCATAGAAAAGATTAAAAATGTAATTATAGAAATGGTTCATTATACTGATGAATTACCCAAAGTAAATTTTTCAAATTATTTAAGCGAAAAACTAAAATACGATTATACATATCTTGCCAACCTTTTTTCTGAGACTGAAGGAACCACTATTGAACATTTTATTATACTTCATAAAATTGAAAAAATAAAAGAGTTGATTATTTATAATGAATTAACGCTCACCGAAATTGCCTGGAAAATGCATTACAGCAGCGTAGCTCATTTGTCTAATCAATTTAAAAAAATTACCGGACTTACACCAACATTTTTCAAGGCGCTCAAAAACAAAAAGCGGAATACACTTGAAAATGTGTGAATGATGTAACTATTTTCGAAAGTTTTGTAACACTTTTTATACAGAATTGCCATTTCTTTGTTGAGGTAAAAGTATTTCTGAATTGATGTATTGCCAGTTTTATAATCAAATCAAAAATTAATTTTATTAAATTAATCGTCAATATATAATTTGTAAAATTACCAATAAACTATTCGAAATTTAACCACTTTAAATATCACAAAATGAAAAAAGTAACACTTTGTATTTTTGCAGTAATTTCATCTTTCGTGTTTGTTCCATTACAAACCAAAGCAGAAACAGAACCCAATACAGTTTCTTCAACACACACCGTGACTTTGGAATCAGCGCAAGCGAATTCTTTAGTATCCCGACTTTTTGCAATCAAAACAATGGATATATCTAATATGGGCTCTTCTGAGAAAAGGGAGTTGCGCAAGGAAGTCCGTGGAATAAAAGGTCAGCTTAAAGAACTTGGCGGAGGAATATACCTTTCTGTTGGAGCTATTATAGTGATAATACTTCTTTTAATTCTTTTGGCATAATAGAATAATAATATCCAAAATCAACTTTAATTAATTTAATCATTTCAAATTATAAACTATGAAAAATATATTATACATCATTGCAGTAATCCTTGTCATTTCTTGGTTAATTGGATTTGTTGGTTATAATGCCGGAGGACTCATACATATATTGCTTGTAATAGCAATAATTGCCGTGCTTTTAAGATTAATTCAAGGTAGACAACCATTATAGAAGGAAGTTAAATTATTTTCTATTAACCTGAATTCAAATGAAAGCGTTATTGTTATTTATTATTCTTTTAGTTCCAACTATATTTTTAAAGGCACAAAAAGTAATTCCGCAAACAAGTAACAAAGTAGCTCCTTCAGATTCAATTGTACCCGGAAAAGGAAACCCTAAAGAGCAGCTTAAAGATATTAAGGAAGAAAAAGTGAAAGAACTTTCGGATTCTACCAGTAATGAGCCGAAAAAAAGTCCTTTAGTTGACTCCACCCTGCAAAACAAATATGGAGATTTGTTGAATGACGATAGTTTGTACAACAAAAAAAGTCATTTGTGGGTACCGTTATGCGAAGTAATTGCAGCAAATGCTTTTGTCTGGTCCATGGACAGATATCTTTTAAATGAAAACTTTGCCAGAGTCGGACCGTCGACCTGGAAAAGGAATATTAGAGAGGGATGGGAATGGGATTTTGACCGATTCGGAATAAATTTTATAGGACACCCGTATTCAGGAACACTTTCTTTTAATGCAGGGAGATCCAATGGGTATAATTATTTTCAATCTACAACTTTTGCAATAGGAGGAAGTTTGATGTGGGAATATTTTTGTGAAGACACTCGTCCATCCTATAACGATATAATCAATACACCTGTTAATGGCGCTTTTCTGGGAGAAATTTTATACCGCTTGAGTTCAAATGTTTTGGATGACAGAACCGGGGGATTAGAAAGAGTCTCCAGAGAAGTAGTTGCAGGATTAATTAATCCTATGAGAGGTTTTAATCGTCTTTTACAAGGAAAAAGCTGGAAAAAATCAAACAAAGAAGTTTATCAAAAGGAACCACTTAATATTACTTTGTATGGCGGATTTCATAAAATTAATGAAGGAGCCAAAATCATAAACGGAAAGGGTACTACAAGCGAAATGGTCAATGTACAATTTGATTATGGAAATCCATTTGAAAACAGATCCAGAAAACCATTCGATTTCTTCAAGCTTCGAACAGAATTTGATTTTGGTGTAGGGAGGAAAATCTTAAGCAATGTAACAGGTTATGGAATTTTAATCGGAAAAAATATTAATTACGAAAAGAATGCAATACTCTTGGGTGTATTTCAGTATTCAGATTATTGGGATAACAAGACATTTGAATTAGGTGCCATTGCTTTCGGTGGTGGAGTATTTTCTAAATTACAACTCAGCAAAAAATTTGACATTTATACGAATGTGCACCTAGGGGTTATCCCTTTCTCCGGAAACAGCACTCGGTTTGGTCCGGATACTACACAGATCAGGGATTATAGTTTTGGTGATGGATTTGAAGGAAAATTTGAAAGCACAATTAATATAGGAAAAATTGCTACTGCTTCATTGATCTATTACTATTACTTCATACATACCTATGTTGGTTTGCCGGGGAATAATTACATTGGAATTTTAAAGCCAAGAATAACCGTTCAGCTTTACAAAGGTATTAGTATGGGATTTGAACATTATGTTTATTATAATAATCGTCGATTGTCAGATTTCCCTGCAATTAGTTCAACCAGAACAGAGCAGAAAGTATTTTTGTTATTTTATATAGAAGATAAACAAAGAAGAGGTCATTACAATTGAAAATGATCGAGGGCGATGTCTTGGTTAAAAAAGTTTACCTAATGATTTATAAAACCATACTTACAATAATTTTATCAATCTTCTTCAACGTAACTGTGTATGCACAAGAAAAGAAGAAGGATGTGACAGCACCTGAAACACCCAAAGAAATAAAACTAGAAAAAAAACAGTCCACAAAACTTTATAGTATACCTCAATTTTGGCACGAAACAATTTTATTTGTTAAGCAACCGACCAAATGGAAAGGGGACGACTGGTTAAAACTAGGTATAGTTGCAGCGGGAACAATAGCTGTTATGCCATTTGATGAGCGAATTACAAATTCAACGCAAGGCAAACAACGTTTTTATTATAGTGCACCAATAGAAGGAGGTAGAATCTATGGAGAATGGTATTCTATTGGCGGTGTATTTGCTTCATTTGGTATTTATGGATTAATTGCACGGGACACAGCAGCCAAAAAAATCGCCATTGAATTACTACAGGCCGGACTTTATTCGGAACTATTAACAGCAGTTCTTAAAAACACTATCGGAAGAGCGAGGCCAATACACACTGAAAATGCTTTTACCTATCGTCCCCTTTCAATTATAGATTATAACTTTCACTCCATGCCAAGCGGACATACTACTAGCGCTTATGCTTTATCAACAGTAATGTCCCGTCATGCCCATTCTACCGTACTGAAAATTTTGGCTTATGTACCCGCAGGATTTACTATGTTTTCTCGTATTTATCAGCATCAGCATTGGCTTTCTGATGAATTACCTGCTGCAGCTATTGGTTTTTTCGTAGGAAATTGGGTTGTGGATTTACATGAAGGAAGGCGACACAAAATTAATGTTACTTCAATGATACCATTCGGCGTATCTTATTCATTAAATAAAAGTCCGGCCAAATCTATCAAAGTATATTAAATGACATTAGCGTTATTGCTTAACGTTTCAATTTATCGTTTCGCATAAAAACGAACGCGCATTCCCAAAACTATTTTCGCAAAGTTATTTGACTCTTTTTGCCATGTTGGCATAATATATAATGCCGGTTTCAATAATCTCAGGCTAGGAATTCTGTAACTTAATAATAAAATTCTGTAATACTTTAAAAATGAATATTGCGTATTTTTATAGATGATAGAACAGTTTAGGAAAATAATTAAGCTATGTCGAACAGGTGATTAGAAAATATTTAAACTTAAACACTAAACAAATTAGCATAAAATGATTTTCAAAGGCTATAAATATTATATCGTAATAATCGTTTTGGTAATTTTTACTTCATGTGATCAGTTTGAGTTTAGTCCATACGAATCTCTGAATTTAAATGAAAATGAAATGGACTTAAATTCTAAAAATATTGATCGAATCACAAATTCTGTTATTGACAATACTGACAGTTTTAATTTTGCAATTATTTCTGATAACCACATTGAATATGATATTCTTGAAGAAGTAGTAAATAAAATTAATAATGACCATGCAATTCGCTTTGTAATTCACTTAGGAGATATGACCGATGGCGGTATATACAAGGAATTTCATTGGACAAATGAAAAAATGGAAAAACTAAATGTACCGTACATAATGGTAATTGGAAATCACGATTACCGATCTAACGGAAAGTTAATTTATGATAAAATGTACGGTCCTTCATCTTTTACGTTTACATTTAACAAAATAAAGTTTGTTTGTTTTGATGATATTGTTTGGGAAAACAACAACAGCAATCCGGATTTTAATTGGCTCGATAAAAATCTTGCTGACAATCAATCTTACAATCAAGTTTTTGTTTTTGCACATGTTCCTCCATATAGCGACCGGTTTGATGTAAATTCCGAATCAGAATTTAACCATATACTCAAATCAAATAATGTCAAATGCTCTTTTAATGGTCACATTCACGAATCTTATTTTAAAAAGTATTGGAAGAACAGTGACACCTGGTATTTTTCGGCAGCTTATTTAAAAGCCAGAAATTACTACAAGGTATGTGTTACCGACTCTGCTTTTCAAATAAAAACTATAACATTTTAAATGAAAGTTGTTTTTGCATATATTTCACTTATACCTTTCGCAATTTCATTGTTAAGTGCACGGGAAGAATTTATTCATAGGATAAAACCCGACTTAATTAAAGTGCAATTTGCTGGTAATATAGGTGTTCTTTCTACGGGCATAGAATACTTATTCTCAGCGGACAAAGTTCATTTGGGTTTATTATATGGCTTCGCGCCTTCATCCATAGTAGGTCGTGATATACATACTATTTCAGTAAAAAATTCAATTGCACTATTTCGTGAACCATTATTCAACAAAGTTTTATTGGGTATTACAACAGGTTTTTCATTTAACTATTCAATAACCCATAATACTCATATAATTATGCCGGGGTATTATCCGGATAATTACTACAATACAAATGCTTTACACTTTGCCCCATTTGTTTCTTTCAATTTAAATTTCAATAATGAAAATGTGAAAATACTTAGAAATAAAAGTATATATTTTGACATAGGAACACTGGATACTTATATTTGGTATTATGTAAAAACAAAAGCAATTAATTTTACGGATATTTTAAATCTGGCTATTGGAGTTAATTTCCCAATATTAATTAAGGAAAAAGCTAATCAATAAAAAGGGTAAGTTATACTTCAAACCGTAACGATTTGTGAAATTTTTGAAAAAATAATTCTGTTTGCCACTGTAACCTTACCGGTACTTTTAATTTATTTAGTCAGGTGCAATGAAAGAGTTTGATATTATTTCTTTCATATCTGTGAATCATGTAATTCGGTTTATAAATTGTGTAATTCCGCCTCAGATTCCTATAGTTACTTTTGTGTGGGAATAATTCGATCTTTAAAATAATAATACAGTTCAAAAAGTAAAAACATTTACATAAATTAAATGCTAATAACCAAATAAAAAATTTTGCTGATGATATTCATTATTTCATCATTGTTTGCTCATTCCGCTTATAAAAACCGTAAACTCAAGGAATCTAAAACAATTCAATAACGATAGAATTCAAGGTTACGAAACAGCATTTAAGGAGACTGAAGAACAGGACCTAAAGACAATGTTTGCACAGTTTACTACCACCAGTCTAAAATGCAAACAAGAATTGGTAAGCGAAGTTAGAAAAATGGGTGGAAAGCATGAAGAAGGTACAATGATATCTGAAAAGTTCTTTCGAGTTTGGATGGATGTGAAAACTGCGTTAACCGGAAAAAATCGTAAAGCAATTCTCAGCTCATGCGAGTTTGGCGAAGATACCGCTGTTGACACTTACAATAAGGCGCTTATAAACAACGTACATGATATTTCAGCGGATCAAAGAACGATGTTAAACTCACAATTTGCGCTCATAAAAGCCGATCATTACAAAATCAAAACTATGCGTGATGCCTTAGGAAAATCATAATACTTTTTCGTTAGTTAATATATATAAAGCTGTTAGGCTTTTGCAAAAGGGGCATGAAAACCTCTTTTGCATTATTTATTTTAAAGAGACAGCAACAGAAGAAAAAACCAAATAAGCAATAATCGCTTTTCAAACCTACCACAACTCATTATTTTCATTTTATTACATACACCCGCAATTCAATTTACACTTAGTTTTGGTCATAATTATTTGGCACATTTTAGTATTTCCTTTGAGCAATGGTTACAATAGTTACAATGACAATGACGACGGACCCATTGGTGGATTAGCAAAGCCGCCCAAACCCACTAAATATCTATTGTATGTTACAAACTCATTTGATGCCATAGCCCTTTCACTTTCCACCAATCTTAATATTCCGTTTACTGTTTTTGTGGGAATCTATATTTTTGCTTCCCGGCTTTACAGCTACCGTAGAATAAGTTTTAAAAACATCTTATAGCAGGGTTTTTAATTATATTTATTTTTCAAGGAGCATGGATTTTTTGTGCAAACGTCATGGCGCTGTCCACAAGTTCTCTCTTTTCGAATCCATCTGTTATTTTTTCTACCGTAGCTTGTTCTTTTTTCATTGCAACAGTATATCCGCTGACACAAATCTATCAACACAATGCAGCCTGCCTATATTTTAGAGTTTACCCTTAAATATATTTTATCAATTTATTTTCAATAGTTGTAAAGGCACTACCTATTATTTTTACATGGAAATGCTTTTCAAAGAATAGTTCAAATTCACAGATAATCCAAGTCAATTAGCAAATCAACCTTTCCGACTACCCCAATTCATCGTTAATAGATTGACCCCTATTGTAATATTTACATACTGTAGAACTATGAATTTTGTAATCAATATTAACAATTATGTAATTACAACGAATGGAACAAAGCTCACCTTTGTAGAGTAATAATTCAGTTACAAATGAAATAAATATTGAGGCAGCAGAAATAGAAGCGTAAACCCGGTATTATGAACAATATATTTAAAGGACTAATTGCAGGTTACGGAGCAAAAAAATTAGGCGGCGGATGCCTTAGTACCATAGTTATATTTTTTGTTATCTGGATACTACTGGGCCATTGTAATTAAATCTAAAATAAATTTAATAATATAGAAATAGATAAAATGAAAAAGATATTCTTAGCTACAGCAACAATAATAATCTCGATAAATACATATGCTAAATCCGAGTCATTATATAAAATTATTACGCGTCCTGATACAAATAATAGAAATCTGGACATGAATCAAAATAAAACTAATGACTTAGATAATAATCAAAATTTGGACACAGTTAAATTAAACAACCCAAATGGTACGATGAAACAAAATCAGGAAATGAATCACACTCCAAAGATGCAATTTAGTGCAGATTCAACCATTCAAATGAAATCCGTAAAAAATAATTATGCAGATGGTTTCTTGATGCAAGACGGAAAAATGATGTATTCAAAAAATGGCGAAACAGTGCCGATGATAAATGATTATATATTTCCCAATGGTGCACAAATTAAAGTCGATGGTACTTATATGCGAAGGGGAGGCAAAAAAACTATCCTTTATAACGGACAGTATGTGGACCTTTCAGGTAAAATGGTTCAAAATAATTAATAAATAAGCAATAAATACTAAAAATGAAAAACTACAAATCTAAAATCTTTCAAGCAATATTAATTCTTGGAGTTTTGTATGGTACTTCATCTTGTATGAATAACAAACCTGAAGATACTAAGGAAGTGGCAGAGGATCATAATGATGCTAAATTCGACAACAATAAAAGCGAAAAGGATGCACAATTTTTAGTCAACGCCGCTACAATAAGTCGTGAAGAAATCAACTTGGGACAATTGGCACAGCATAACGGACGTAGTTTAGCTGTTAAAGAGCTGGGTAAAATGATGGAAGATGGACATACCAAGTCACTTGCTGATCTAACCGCATTAGCAAAAGCAAAAAACATATCCATTCCTACTTCGCAAACAAATTCATCTGAGTCGGCTTATAAAAATTTAAATGATAAATCCGGAAACGATTTTGACAAAGCTTATGCCGATATGATAGTAAGTGAACATAAAAAAGCGATCTCGCTTTTTGAAACAGCATCCACCGAAAGTTCTGACTTGGATATACGAGCGTGGGCAACCTCAGAGCTACCTGCACTCCGTAAGCACTTAGATCACTCCATGACCTGCCAAACAAAATGTGCAAGTTTAACATCCAATAATGATTAAGGTTTAATGTCTACTAACAATTAAATAAATAATATAGATGGTTATTGAAAAAGCAATAGAAGTGTTTAATACACTTATCAATATTAATAACGATAGAATTCAGGGCTATGAAATGGCAGGCAAGGAAACAGAAGAGCAAATATTGAAAACACTATTTGCACAATTTACTGCTACCAGTCAAAAATGCAAACAAGAATTGGTAACCGAAGTGACAAAACTAGGCGGTAAACCGGAAGATGCTGTATTGAAATCCGGAAAATGCTTTTATGTATGGGTGGACGGTAAAGCAGTAATTCGATTAAAAGACCGTCAGACAATTCTTAACTCTTGCGAACAGGGTGAAGATATGGTTGTTAACACGTACAACAATACTCTATGGAATAATAAACAAGACATCACTTCGGAACATCAAATATTGCTTAATGCACAACAAGCATTAATTAAAGTGGATCACGAAAAGGTAAAACTATGTGCTATGCTTTTATAGAAAATTAGAAATATTTTAATTTGACAAAGTTCAAACAAAGGAGAGAATATTCTCTTCTTTGTTTTCCAGTTAAGTTTTAGATTATATATACCACAACTTAAATTTAAACGTAACACAATGGCAGCATCACCTACTTCAAAATTTAGCCTTATGTACGATACATATGGCCCCTTACTCTATGGCATCGCATTACAAATTTCATCTACAGAAAGGGAGGCCGAACAAATTTTAATTTCTACGTTTACTAAAGCAAGGCGGGAAAATATTGAAAAACAGGAGTATCCTTCACTCTATATTTCACTTTTAAAATTTATGGTCCAAACCGCGCATCACCGAATAAATAATAATATAGGCAGAACAAATTTTAAAATAAAACAATTTGAGGAAACGCCTATGCTTCATAAATTAATTTGTGAACAAATGTCTCTTCAAGATTATTGTATAGAGAAAAAAATCACCAAAGAAAAAGGAATGACAGATTTTAGAAATGAACTCGCACTAATTATTAGGAGAGCCAAAAAAACTAATGTTTCTGTTAATAAAAATGAAGTAGAGGCGTAAATGTTTTATGTCAATTCATACCTCTTAAAGATGCGTTTCAAATGATGCACTCCATTTCTTAAAATGGCATAGTTCCATTTTATATCCCTTATGGTGATTACCAGCTTTCCATCCGGTATGTTTACTAAGATACCGGATTTATTTTTGGGGGTTGTTTTTTGTTTGTGATTTTAATAACACACCAATCGATGCCGAATAATCTTATGGAAAGCAGGCAAAATAATTCAAATGCACTAAAAAAAATATACCTTAGAAGCTATAGGTAAATCCTTTGATATTAATATTTACTGAGGAAGATTTAAAGGGCAGTATTCCAAAAAAAAGGGCAAACAGAAACGGCTTTAAAAGAACGCAGAGAAACAGATAATAGATGGCATATTGCTAAAATCATCATAAATTTATATCAGGAAATTGAGCTTGATACCTTTGTATTTGCGGAAAGCAAAATGTTAATTTCCATAATTCAAAATATTGTTTCAAATGGTTTAAAATCGCTATGGATGTAAGGCTCAATTCGTTGCAAATAATAAACTATTTTAAATAAAAAAGATTGGTAAAGATTAACGTTTCAAATTTTAATTACATAGTGTAAATATTTTCATATAGCATAAATAATATTTCGTATTATTGAAACACAACAGTAGTTGGTTTTCCAATTTCAAAATCTCTGAAACTAAAATCAGTTGTTTTATATGAATTGATTTTATATATATCCTGACCTAAACCGGGAATCAACGGATAAAAGGAAATTGATAATTGAAGAGTACTAAAGACAAGGTTTTCGTTTTTTATCAGAACGCCTATGCCGATTTGTGAATAAATTCTGCTGTTTTTAAAACCGGTAACAGCATCAGCAAGCATACCAAGGGAATAACTAAGGAAAGGACCAAACCGAAAACCTACGACATTCCATGGTGCATATGATTGGGTTTGTAATGTTAAGAGCATTCTGTTTGTACCTGAAAGCCCCGTGCTGTTAAATCCATCAAGACCGAATCCATCTTTCAATGTTAAACTATCAGAACTGAATCGATTTATTCCAAAAGTAAACTGTGGCTTTAAGAACTGCCGGAATTTCCAGGTACCCAATTCTCTCAAGCCGGTAAAATAAACAACGCTGCCGGAAAGAACTCCCTGCTGCCCCTTCGATCCTTTCAGGAATATTCCATATTCTAATACTGAACTCAGGTATCCCCATGGATAAAAATTTCCTTTTGAAATACGGGCTCCTATATAATAGCGATTGCTATTTGATTTTTTTTGATAGCCTCCCGTTAAAGAAAACACTCTGCCAATTGGCACATCTTCAATGACACCGTATTTAAAAATATATCTATCCTGAATATATTTTCGGGTTGTTATTCCAATGCTTGAAAGGAAAAACAATTCATCAGAATAAATATGATTAGGATCAAAAAAATCAATTGGTCT
The DNA here is from genome assembly GCA_043756425.1 of Bacteroidota bacterium. Classification (GTDB taxonomy): domain Bacteria; phylum Bacteroidota; class Bacteroidia; order AKYH767-A; family 2013-40CM-41-45; genus JADKIH01. Next base: position 6,985 of record JAYURB010000298.1, on the reverse strand, counting down.
TTGACTGTATTTGACACGCAGAAAACGAAATGCGGAAACTAAATTTGTCGTACGTTCCTTTTCTGAATTTCCCTTAAATATTTGAACAGCACTTCCCAACCAATAGTCTTGGGTATTTGAAACATAATTCTGTGAAAAAGGAATAATACCGTATCCTGAAATAATATCTTTTCGAAAGCGATGAGAGAGCTCAATGCCTGCTGCCCACTTTGCAAAAGGAGAAAAGAAAGGACGATCAGCTGATATAAATCTCGAATGGTTTCCATATTCATCAATACTAAAATGCAGGGTGGAATTAATAAACGTATTGTTGATATTGGGAATATGATAATTCGTATTGAAGCGGGTTTTGCCTGTAGCCTGAAACCAGGTTAAATCATTTTGAAATTCATGACCCATGCCCAGGAAGTTTTTTTCTGTGAAATCAACAGTTATACTTGATGGCGATAGATCAATTTTTGGTATGATGCTCCAGTTGTCCAATTCCCGAATAAAAATATCTACGGAATCCGAATGGGAAGATGTAGATATAATAGAAAAGGAAACATCGTGAACATAATTTCTTGTACGAATTAATCTTTCCGATTCTTTAACCAATAATGAATCAAATTTTTGATTTTGACGAAATAATAATAAATTTCGAATCGTTGATTGCCTGGATTTATTATGAAGACTATTTCCAGCCCTGAACAAGAAATTTTGACGGGTAACCACTGTGTCTGTAAGAGAGTAGCCGAAAGGATCAAAAGTCACTATAGTTACATGGCGTATTATTTTTCCTTCGAAGGAACTGTAAGGTTTTTGAATTAATTTTTTCCGCTTATTTTTTTTTAATTTATGATTTGATGAATCAACAGGTATTGGCTTAAAAATTAATTGATGAAGAAATTTTGTAAATCGCCCTTTAGCGGAAAGGGATTCAATTTTTTTATAGAATAAAGTCGAATCTGTTTTAACTGTATCTTTTTGAGCAAAAACGTTTACACCTGATGCTGAAAAAACAAAAAACAAAAAAAGTATTTTGCCAATTTGCATTTGTAAAAATTGATAAAAACTATTTTCCTTTAAACAAAACAAATAATAACAAGTTTTTTAGATAGAAGAATTGTCCATTTGATTCCGTACTGCAGAGATGAAATTTATAAGATGATTGTTAAATTCATCCGGTTGTTCAAGGTTCGATAGATGGCCTGCTTTATCAATAAAGTGGATTCTGGAACCCCTTATTGAATTATTCAAAAATTCTGACTTTATTGGAGGAGTAATGATGTCTTCACTACCACAAATTATTAATGCGGGAACAGAAATTTGTTGAAGGGAGTTACACGTATCGCTTCTGTTAGCGAGGGCACTCAAGGTTTTTGTAACTGTTATGGTTGAAGTAGAAAGAATGGTTTTGAGAATTCCATCGACCAATTCAGGCTTTGTTTTTAAAGTTTCGGAACAGAAAATTTTTTTTACAAATTCATCTGCGAAAGATTGAAATCCTCCGGCCAGAACATGAGAAATTGTTTCAATTCTTTTTTGCTTTCCTGCTTCATCGTCAGCATTGCACTGGGTATCACTCAGTACAATTGCATAAAACCAATCGGGATGCCGGGAAATTGCATTTAAGAGAATGTAGCCGCCCATAGAAAGTCCACATACGATTGCCTTTTTGATATTCAGAGCATCCATAAAGGCTATTAAATCATCTGCAAAAAGACTGATGCTTTCATTTTCTTTTCCGGCAGTCGATTTTCCAAATCCTCTAATGTCATAGGATATTACACGAAATTTATCGCTTAAATAATCAATCTGAGGATTCCAAGAGGATTTATCAAAAGGAAAACCATGAATAAAAATAATAGGAACAGAACCTGTACCACGATCATTATAACACACTGAAAAATCATTTAGAGGAATAACTTTTTCGACAATTGTTTCTTGATTTACTTTCATGAGATGCAGTTAATACGTAAGAATTATTTTTTATTATTTTCCGGCAGATTTTTATTTTCAAGTCTTTCTTTTTTAGCTTTCTCGGCCGCTTTGGCTTTTTTATTGAAATACCCTTTAAGCAAAAAATTATGTTGAGCGGCTTGCATATTTTCATCCAGGCCTTTCGAACTTTTTTTGAGGTTTAACATGGTTTGATTTAGGTTTTCGGCAATAGTTGAATCCTGTATCAATCGGCCCAATGTACCATTGCCGCTGTTTATTTTAGACATAATCTCCGCTAATTGTTGTGAAATAATTTCAGCATTACCGGCTGTGATTTGCAGGCTCGCCATAATTGCATCCGTCTCAACAGGTTCAGTAGAGATGAGTTCCTGGCCTTCCTTTGCAAGAGGAGAATCACTGCTTCCCTGAGTAACAATTATCAGTCTGTCTCCAATAAGTCCTTCTGAACCGATAGCAACTTCACAATCGGATTTTATAAATTGTTTTACTTCTGTTCTTATCAATAGGTCAACCCGGACTGTGGAATCATTGATAATGCCAATTTTGTCAACCGTGCCAACATTTATTCCTGAAAAGCGGACATTGTTACCAACCTGAAGACCGCTTATATTGTAAAATGTTGCTGTAAGTTTAAAGACAGGATTAAATAGATTCTTTTGTTTTCCGATAATGAATATTGCAAGTACAAAAAGTGCCAGTCCTCCGGCAACAAACAATCCCAGGCGGATTTTAAATTTATTAGTATGTGTTTCCATAATTGATTTTATTAATTTTTTATACTACGTTTTTCCCTTTAAAAAAAGATTTTATTAAAGGATCTGAAGAATTTTCGAACTCTTCTAAATTACCTTCTTTATAAATTTCCCCATCATTCAGCATTACGATTCTGTTCGCTGTATGACGAGCGCATTCTATATCGTGGGTAATTATTATGGACGATGTCTTGTATTTTTTTTGTACATCGTTAATGAGTAAGCTGATTTCACTTGAAGTGACAGGATCAAGACCGGTGGTTGGTTCATCGTACAACATGATTAAAGGATCTACAACAATAGTTCGTGCTAAACTTATTCTTTTCCGCATTCCACCGGATAGTTGTGAAGGCATTTTGTTTAATGCATCAGCTAAGCCAACATTTTCCAAAACCTCTTGGATCTTTTCACCAATTTGTTTTTCAGTGAATTCAGTTTTTATTCTACGTAAAGGAAATTCAAGATTTTCTTTAACAGTCATAGAATCATAAAGTGCTCCGCTTTGAAAAAGAAAACCAATTTTTTTTCTCAGCTCGCTTAATTGATGACGAGATAAAGCTGTTACGTTATTATCAAATACATTTATGGTTCCGCCGTCAGAATTCATTAACCCTACAATACATTTTATTAAAACAGATTTTCCCGAACCGGACTTCCCCAAAACAACCAGATTTTCTTCATTTATCAGGGTTAAAGAAATATTCTTCAATACTTCTTGCTTGCCAAAAGATTTCTTGAGGTTTTTGATTTCGATAATCGGTTTATCGGGATCAATTGCAAATTCAGTTTGTAGACTCATTTTCTTTATATGAACAGATCAGTAATTTGTACAGCAACCATATCTACAATAATTACAAGAAGGGAAGAAAGAACAACAGCAGAATTGGCTGCTATACCGACACTTTCTGTACCGCGACCGGCTGTATATCCTTTATAACATCCAATGAATCCTATTACAGCACCAAATACAAATGATTTTAACACAGCGGGTAAGAAGTCTATGAACTCTAAATGTCTAAAGGCCTGAGAAAGAAATAGCACAAAACTAACATCCCCTTTAATATTTGCTCCGGCCCAGCTGCCCAATATACCGAGGGCATCAGCATATAAAATCAAAAGCGGAATCATGATTGTTGCTGATAAAACCCGAGTAACGACTAAGAAACGAATCGGATTCGTTGAACTAACCTCCATGGCATCTATTTGTTCTGTAACTTTCATGGAACCCAATTCAGCTCCCATTCCTGATCCTATTTTTCCTGCACATATAAGTGCAGTTATTACAGGACCCATTTCTCTTATTAAAGAAACAGCGACCATACCGGGAAGCATTGTTACAGCGCCAAAATCAACTAACACCGGCCTTGATTGAATTGTGAGAACCAGACCCATAATAATTCCGGTAATTGATATAAGAGGCAAAGATTTATATCCGATTTGAAAACATTGACGCATAAATTCTTTGAATTCGAATCTGCGTGAAAATGTTTCCCGTATTACGGAAAGCACAAATAAGGTGAAGTCGGCAAAATCGGTGAGTATATTTTTTGCATCAGCAGTCTTGTTTAAAGTTTTTTCCGTTAATTTTCTTAATGACTCCTTCGTTGCTAAATGTAACGAAGGGATTTTCATTAATGGATTTGAATCTTTCATATAAATTAATTTAACGACCTCCGCAATACCCATGCTATTGTTTCGTGTTCTTCCATAATACCTGTAAGGAAATCGGCGGTTCCTGCATCTTTATACTGAGTGCTGCATAATTCAACTTGTTTTCTTAACTGTCTTATCATCGATTCATGATCGCTCAATAATTCTTTCATCATGTTATTTTGAGTAGGGTATTTTCCCGGACTTTCTTTCAAGGAGCCTGCAGCATTAAATTCTTTCATTGTTCCAATCGTATTTTCGCCCAGTTTATTTATCCGCTCGGCTACTTCATCAATGTATTCTTCCAGCTGTTTATATTGACCTTCAAAAAGTTTATGAAGCTCCATAAAGTTTACTCCTTTGACATTCCAATGAAACTTTCTTGTTTTGACATATAAAATTGTTTCATTTGCTAAAATGACAGAAAGAATTTGAACTACGTTTTTGAGATCTTTGGATGAAATGCCTATATTTATTTTCATGTTTTACTTATTTTATATTTATTTATTTTAAAATTTATTTTATTTGTGGGAGTGATGTTTCCAAGTAAAAATCCCCACGGTTTTAAGGAATCAATGTGGTCAAATACAACTTTAATAATTGCCGTCAGCGGAATTGAAAGAAACATCCCCGGAATACCCCAAAGCGCACTGCCGGCTAAAACTGCAACGATAGAGATCAAAGCATTTAATTTTACTCTGGAAGCTACTATACGCGGAATGATTAAATGATTATCGATAAATTGAATAAGTACATAAATGGCGAGTACAAGGAAAGCATATGTAGAAGATTCTTTGGTGACATAAGCCACTATCATAGGTAAAGCGATTGCTATTACTCCTCCGATGTAAGGAATTACATTGAGAAGGGCCCCTGTTATACCAAGTATTAAAGCATAATTTATCCCAAGAATCAAGAGTCCAATCGAATTTAAAGCAGCAATTATCACTGCTTCAAAAAGAAGACCGATAAGGTAACTTTGAATTATTTTTTTTGAGCTGCTGAGTACATCAAAAACAGCAAGATGATAGGACGAGTGAAATAGTTTTTTGATAAATTCAAGTAGCAAATTTTTGTAATAAAGGATCATAAACAAGTACACAGGAAGTAAAAAGACAATAATAAGAACACTGTTTATTGTTGCCAGGGTTTGTCCGATAGCGCCTCCCATACGTTGGATCGTATTTGTTTTATTTTGTTCAATCCAGGCATTTATTTTATATTGTCTGATATTGAAATGCTCGGAAGTCCATCGAATAAGTTGTGCACTGTTTTCAAGAAATTTTTCTTTAAGTTTTGGATAAGTCTCTCCAAACATGGAGATTTGTGCTGAAATAAAATAGAGAAGACTCGTCAGAAGAATTATAGCGAAGATAACCGCAAAGGAAATGGCTACAATTTTATTTATTTTGAAGGATATTAAATAATTAACGAATGGATTAAGGAGTATTGCAAAAACCGTAGCATAAATTAAAGGGACAATAATATGCTGCCCAATGTATAGCATATAGATAAAAGCAAGAGCTCCGACAATAATCAAAGAAAATTTTGCATACCAAGGGAAAGTTAAAGAGCTATTCATGTTTGTTAAACCTGAGTGATATTCCTAAATAGAATCAACAGGACTTATTTAAAACAAATTTAAGAAGACGGCATCACTATAATGTTACATATAACTTTGTTGATGTTACATAATTCACACGTTAAGTGTATTTGGATTATAAATAAGACCAAGCCCGAAAAGTGAAATATCATTATATTAAAAAAACCCCGAAGCATAATACAACTTCGAGGTCAACAAAACAATACAGAGGTGTTTATTAATCTTTAACTATAACAAGATATTTTGAAGCACTCCAGAAAATTTCAGGATTTGTAATGACAATGTTTTTTACAAGATCTTTATCTTTTCCGTCTTTATCCAAAGTATATGAACTGGTAGGATGGTTGGAGATGATTTTCATATCACTGTTAATGGCAATAGTGTTTACTTGAGTATAATCAATGCGCGTAAATTTACTATTATCAAAATCGGAATTAAGTTTTGAAGTTCTGCCAATTCCAAGCAGACCGCCTTTACGATCAATTATTTTCGCTTCTTTCAGATCATTCGATTTACCTATGATATAGTATGCAGTATGTAAAGCCATTGTTTTATCGGCAATCGATTGTGATTGAATTCCATTTTGAATATTAAGCGTATCAACTACAGTTCTTAATTGAGCAACTTGAGCGTTAAGGTCATTTAGTTTTGCATTTAAGTCGGCTAGTTCCAAATCTTTTTGAACTATTTGACGATTTATTGTAGCAATTGTTTTTTCTAGTTCTGCATTTTTATTTCCTGAACGTTTTAATTTGCTGTTCAGTGCAGCTAGTTTTTTACGGTTTTCGTCCATCAGACTATTGATGGCGGCGATTTCGTTATTTATTCTTTCTTTTTGATTAAGCTTTAACTCACCGCGACGGTCTGCACTCATGGAAATAAGATGTTGCTTAACAGCGACAGAATCCAGATTTCGCTCAACATCATTAAATGAAGCAATAAATTCATTCAGAGAAGCTTCGCGCTCATTCACAATTGAACGGAGGGAATCGCTTTCACGGTTTGCTGTATCCGTATTTGATTGATTGCATGCTGA
>JAYURB010000297.1:0-8117 GCA_043756425.1 Bacteroidota bacterium | reverse complement strand
TAACAGAGCGTTCCCCGTCCTGAGGTGGCTCAACGGTATAAGGCTCACTTAATTTTCTGGAAGGACGTGGAATACTTGCATAATATTTATTAACCAGAGCAAGTACTTTTGCTTCGTCAATTTTTCCTGCAACGGTAAGTACTGCATTATCCGGCTGGTAATATTTTTTATAAAATGCCTGCAGGTTTTCTATAGGAACTTTTTCAATATCTTCTTTGGAGCCTATAGTGGATTTTCCATAGTTATGCCAGAGATATGCTGTAGAATAAACTCTTTCCATAAGAATAGAGCCGGGATCATTCTCACCCGATTCAAATTCATTGCGTACCACGGAAAACTCTGTCATCAGATCTTCTTTTTTGATGAATGAATTAACCATCCTGTCACTTTCCAGACTCAGAGCCCAGTTTAGGTTATCATCATTTGCTGCAACTGTTTCAAAATAATTGGTACGGTCATACCAAGTACTACCGTTCGGACTTGCTCCATGCGCTGTCAATTCCTGAGGAATGTTAGGATGTTTTGTTGATCCTTTGAAAAGCATGTGCTCAAGTAAATGAGCCATTCCGGTTTCACCATAACCTTCGACGCGTGAACCAACCAGATACGTCATGTTCACAGTCACTGTTGCTTTTGACGGATCGGGAAATAAAAGTACCCTCAAGCCATTTGCGAGTTTATACTCCGTTATGCCTTCTACAGTAGTGATTTTTACCGGTGCCGGTAAATCAGCTTTTTGTGCATTTGTTTTTGATAGTGAAATCAGGAAAACAAAAGCGAGTAAATACAAATTGTTTTTCATAGTGTTTAAGTTAAGCTGTAAAAGTATTAAATGATCGTATTCAAGCAATAAAAAGTTATTAAACTTTGTTAAGAAGTGCTAAATTCTAAAAAGAAATGGTTGTCTTGAAAAACTTTATTTAATTTGCACAAAACATTAGAAAATTGGAAAAACTACTCACTGGAAAAACAGCACTTATTACGGGAGCTTCAAAAGGTATAGGAAGAGGCATAGCATTAAAACTGGCGCAATCAGGCGCTAATATTGCTTTTACATACCTTTCATCTGTTGAAAAGGGTCTAGCTTTAGTACAGGAGCTTGAAGCTGAAGGAATAAAAGCAAAAGGATATCAATCCGATGCTTCTGATTTTAAAGCTTCTGAAGATTTAATTCAGTCTGTTTTAACTGATTTTGGAAGTCTCGATATTGTCGTAAATAATGCAGGAATTACTAAGGATAATTTATTGATGCGAATGACAGAAGAGCATTTCAACGATGTAATGCGAATCAACCTTAATTCGGTTTTCAATATTACGAAAGCATGTCAGCGACCCATGCTGAAACAGCGTAAAGGAAGTATTATTAATATTACAAGTGTTGTCGGAATTAAAGGTAATGCCGGACAAGCTAATTATGCAGCTTCAAAGGCAGGTATTATTGGTTTTACCAAATCAGTTGCTCTTGAACTTGGAAGCCGTAATATTCGATGCAATGCTATTGCTCCGGGGTTTATTGAAACGGAAATGACGGATGCTCTGCCTCCTGAAACAGTTAAGCAATGGAGAGAGTCAATTCCGCTTAAGAGGGGAGGGACGCCGGAAGATGTTGCTAATGCTGTATTGTTTTTGGCTTCTGATTTGTCGTCTTATATTACAGGGCAGGTAATTTCTGTTGATGGAGGGATGAATTGAAAATATTTTTAAAAATATTTTCCTTTATTATTTGGAGGGTAATATAATTTTGAATTTTGTGGTAGATTTTAGTGTCGGACTTTTACCACAAAGGGCATAGAGGTTTTACACAAAGAAGGCACAAAGAAGAATAAAATTAAATAGTATTAAATATATTCCAATGTTCAAATCGTACATTTTCAGATTCACTTTATTGCTTGTTATTATTTCTGTTAATGCTCAGGCTGACTGGCTTACTCCTGAATTATTATGGAAGATGGGCAGGGTTTCTGATCCGCAGCTTTCTCCCAATGGCCAGCTGGCAGTTTATAATATCCGACGCTTTAATGTGGCGGAAAATAAAGGCAATACTGATATCTGGTTGTATAATTTTTCTACGAAATCAGCTCGTGCCATTGCTGCTGATTCAAGCAATGAAACACAGCCGCGCTGGAGCAGTGATGGAAAAAGAATTTTTTATTTAAATGATAACTCAGGAAGCCAGTTGTGGAGCATGAATGCCGATGGCAGTGACAAACAACAGGTAGGTGAATTAAAGGATGATATTAATGCTTATGGAGTTTCAGGTAATGGAACTATGATATGGCTGAGCATTGATGTTAACCTGGACAGGTTTTTGGGGAAGGATAAATATCCTGATCTGCCCAAATCTACCGGACATGTTTATGATGACCTGATGATGCGGCATTGGGATCATTGGGCTGATGGCACCTACAGTCATATTTTTATTGCTCCTTTAAGTAATGGAAAAATTAAATCAGCTCCGGAAGATATTATGAAGAATGAACATTTCGATTCGCCTATGAAACCTCATGGTGGTGATGAAGAAATCAGCTGGAGTCAGGATGGAAAATTACTTGCTTACACGTGTAAAAAATTCACCGGACTCGAATATGCCGTAAATACCAATTCAGATATTTATTTATACGAAGCTGCTACCGGTAAAACAATAAATGTAACTTCCGATAATCCGGGATACGATAAATCTCCTGCTTTCTCTCCTGATGGAACAACGATGGCATGGATAAGTTGGGAAGAAGGCGGAAATGAAGCATCGCTTCAACGACTATTTACCTATAACCTGACGACAAAAGCAAAAAGCAATTTGTCTAAAGGTTTTGAATACAATGTTGAAAACCTGCATTGGTCCGGAAAATCGGATCGTATTTATTTTCTTGCAGACATTCAGGCAACCGATCAGATATTTTATTGTGAAACATTGTCTAAAACAAATAGCATAAAACAATTGACAACAGACATTGCTGATTTCAATGGTTTTTCAATTGCATCTAACGAAAAGCAGGAAGACTTAATACTTGCTTCCCGTATGTCTATTTCACAGCCAACAGAACTTTTTTCTATAGATGCAAAAACAGGAAAGTCAAATCAGATTACTTTTACAAACGATGATGTTCTTTCCCCTTTAACACTTGGAGAGGTAAAAAAAATGATGATAAAAACATCGGATGGAAAAGACATGCTTACCTGGGTAATTTATCCTCCTAACTTTAATCCAAAGAATAAATACCCGACATTATTGTATTGTCAGGGCGGACCTCAGAGTACCGTAAGCCAGTTTTTCTCATACCGATGGAACTTTCAGTTAATGGCTGCCAATGGATATATTGTTGTTGCTCCCAATCGCCGCGGACTTCCGGGTTTTGGAAAAGAATGGAATGATGAAATTAGTAATGACTGGGGTGGACAAGCAATGACGGACTTACTCAGTGCAATTGATAGTGTTGCAAAATATCCATACGTTAATAAAGATAGGATGGGGGCAGTCGGCGCCAGCTTCGGTGGCTATTCAGTATTTTGGCTTGCCGGTCATCATCAGCGAAGGTTTAAAGCATTTATTTCACATTGCGGTGTATTCAATATTGAAAGTATGATTGCAACAGAAGAATTATTTTTTCACTTGCATGAATTTGATGGAGCCTATTGGAGATTGCCTAAGCCGGTAAGCTATTCCAAATTCTCGCCTCACAACTATGTGAATAATTGGGATACACCTATTTTAATCATCTCTAATGAAAAGGATTATCGGATTCCATATTCCCAAGGCCTTGAAGCTTATTCTGCAGCAAGACTTAAAAAAATCCCTGCCCGTTTTCTGAGTTTTCCCGACGAAGGACATTGGGTTTTAAAACCTCAAAACAGTCTTATGTGGCAAAGGGAGTTTTTTGGGTGGCTGGATAAGTATTTGAAGAATTAGTACTTAGTTCTTTGTACCCATCTTCAATACTAATTTTATAATGTTTCCAAAAATAAACTACTTTTGCCGACCTTGCCCAGGTGGCGAAATTGGCAGACGCACCACTTTGAGGGGGTGGCGGGCAACCGTACGAGTTCGACTCTCGTCCTGGGCACGAAGGGCAGTCTGAGTCCGGAGTCCGAGTCCGGAGTCTGAGTCCGGAGTCTGAGTCCGGAGTCTGAGTCCGTCGATACGCAGACAGCGGACTCCGGACTCAGACTGTATTCTACCCTCAGCCCGGGTGGCGAAATTGGCAAACGTTGCGGTCTCAGAAGCCGTTGGAGTTAAATCCTTGAGAGTTCGAGTCTCTCCTCGGGCACGAAGTACAGTCTGAGTCCGGAGTCTGAGTCCGGAGTTACAGACTCAGACTCAGTCTACAGACTTCCGACTACGGACTACGGACTACAGACTACAGACTACAGACTTCGGACTACGGACTACGGACTTCAGACTGCGGACTACGGACTACGGACTTCGGACTACGGACTACGGACTTCGGACTACAGGCTTCGGACTACAAACTACAAACTACAAACTCAGACTGCCCTTCTCAACTCTTTTAAATTTTTCACTTTTTTATTTCTTAATCAGCATTTTATGAATTTCGAAATTTTATTGTAAGGTTTCCACAAAAATCAGCTAAACAGATTTTTTATTTTTCACTATAAAGTAATCAAACAGGGCTTATTTAATCTTGTTTGCTTCCAAGCCCTATTATCAAGAAAGGCTACACCCACTTTAATAATAATACTCTCAGTTCCCTAAAATAAAGAGAAAAATACTTAAGACTGGTTTTTGGTTAGACGAGAGGCCCCGTTCAGCATAGCTGGCGGGGTTTTTTCTTTTATGTCAATTCTTTCAAACCCACAGTTTTTCATACCTGAATTAGTTTATTAGCGGATATTAAGTGCCCTTTCCCCATCAGAATATCACGACTGCCCAACAATTTTTGTAAAGGGGTGTGTTCAATTTTAGTTTTGATAATCATTCAAATTAAAAATCTAAAATTATGAGTACACGAGAAATTCAACAATTTATTTATCAGAGAGGCGAGTTTACTTTCTTCGATGGCAAGCAGGATGAAGGAATGATTATCTGCAGGTACAACATTCCTGAAGCACGTATAGAATATTATTTAATTCCTGTTTCAAACGTTTTAGCATACCAGGCGGCAAAAGCTCATTCGGAAATCGATGCGCATAAAAAACTGGGATGGAAAATTGATATCGGTAAAATTTCTAACATTAAAATTCACAACTAATGAATAAATTAAATATTTATAATAAGCTTTTTATTTTGTTCTTTGCTATTCTGATAGCAATTATAATCAAGAAAGCTCCTCACGAAAAGAGTGAGAATGGCGGCGGTAAAAAAACTGTTATCAGCAGTGAAAAATAAAACAATATTTGCTTTGTGAGCACTCTGTTTTAACTTTTTTATTAAAGGTAGTTAGGAATCCTTTATCTCTTAATAAAATCCGGCTAATGGAATTTTCCTTTAGTCGGATTTTAATTTCTAACATGCCATTTGTTAAAGCAAGGTTCCTTTAAGAACCATAAATGCAATTGTAAAATAAATAATCAGTCCTGTTACATCAACAAGTGTTGCTATAAATGGAGCTGATGATACAGCAGGGTCCCTTCCTAGTTTTTTTAATACCAACGGTATCATAGATCCCATAATGGTGCCCCACAAAACAATTCCAATCAATGTAAACGAAACAGTCAGTCCAAGCAGAAAATAATGAGGACCGTAAATATTCGTGAATTGAGACCATACAAATATTCTTAAAAAGCCAATAAAGCCCAGTAGGCTTCCTAGAACGAGTCCGGAAATGATTTCCCTCCGCATGACATGCCACCAATTGGACCAATCTACTTCGCCAAGTGCCATGGCACGAATGATAAGCGTAGCTGCCTGAGAACCGCTGTTTCCGCCACTGGAAATGATTAAGGGAATAAACAATGTCAATACAACAGCTTTACTTAACTCATCATTAAAAAATCCCATAGCACTGGCAGTAAGCATTTCTCCCAAAAACAGTACGACTAGCCAGGTTGCCCGTTTCTGAATCATCTTTGCCATGGAGATTTTAAGATAGGGTTCATCAAAAGCTTCCATACCACCGATTTTCTGTATGTCTTCTGTATCTTCCTGCTCAATGATATCTACCACATCATCAATTGTAATGATACCCAATAACAATCCTTTAAAATCAGTTACAGGCAGTGCTGTCCTGTTGGTTTGTTTAAATATTTCAATTGCGGCTTCCTGGTCGTCGCGGGCATTCAGGAAGGTAAATTGTTTATCCATCAGGTCGCTTACCTTTTTATCCAGTGGCGCAAGCAGAAAGTCGCGAACTTTAATATCATCAATCAAAAAGCCATTGGAGTCTGTAACATAAATATTACTTATCGTTTCACTGTTCTGTCCGAATTTCCGAATGTAGTCAAGTACTTGCTGCACGCTCCAATCTTCTTTTACTGACAGATAATCAGGAGTCATCAATCGTCCAATACTATCTTCCGGATATTGAAGAAGTTGTTTAGCTGTTTTTCTCTCTTCATCGCTAAGTAGGGTGAGATACTTCTGCAGCGTTACTTCAGGAAGTTTTTCAAAAAGAGCTGTTCTGTCGTCCGGTGAAATCTGATTAAGTGTTGCACCCAACTGATCGACGCTAAAGGATCCAAGCAAATCCATCTGAATCTTAAAGTCCAGATTTTCAAAAGTCTTTATAGCCTTTTCTGCTTCCAGAACCTGGAAGACTTTCAGATAATCTATTTCACGGGAATCATTGATCAGCTCAGCCAACTCTTCAGGCTGAACTGTGGCAGTCAGATGCTTTAGCTTATAAAGATTGCCGGTAACAAGCCGCTCGGCAAGTAATTCTTTTTCGTCAATTTTTGCCATGGATGATTGTCCATTCTAAAAGGAAAATAAGTGAAGCAGCGAAGATAATGGGTTAATTTGAAAAAGCGGCTTTTATTTCAAATTCTTATCAAAACTTTTTTTACTCCTGACCAGATTTTGATAATCCAGGTAATACAAAACTTTCAGCGATATTGAGTTTGTCTGTGGACCGGAAAAAGTTTCTTTCAGATTTTCAAAATAATTCTTTGAGTTATTTCCTGAATCAGAATAGATGAGATTTTTATACGTAACCAGGAAAGAACTTCCCGGAGCAAATTGCCAGTTGTAAACAAGATCAATTGTAAAATAATTCGAATTAAAATCGTAGGCTTGTAAATCGTTTTGTGTAAAATAATCGAGCCTTCCTGTTGTATTTAGCTGATAGAATTTGCTATATTTTCCGTTGGACCAGTAATGACGCATGGAACAGCTCAACGACATGTCGTTCTTGAAGATGTAATTGGATGTAAGTGAATTTTCAAGAGTAATAACATCTCTTTTTCCGAAAACAGAAGTGTCAGAACTGGTTATTGTTGCAAAGCCGATTTCATCATTGTTTTTGTCGTATTGATTACTAATTTGCATTGAAAAATGATCACTAAAACGAATTCTTGGATTTAAATAATATCCAAAATTATCATTTCCATCGACCGTTTTATAATGTGAATGACGACCACCAAAATCAAAAGCGAGTCTTTTATTATAATTGGTCGTAATATTAATACTTCCGAAAATTCCTGTTGGATTCAGATAATATTTGTTTTCAATCCTTGGTTCATAATAGTCTTTCCCTTCAATTGGAGAAACTCCCATATCTGCAAAAATGGACCAATTATTGTTAAAGAGAAGAAAAAAATTAAAACCACTTGTAAAATTTACCAGTTCATTTTCCCTGCTTATACTTCCACCTCTGTTTACGAAAAAATTTATACTTCCTTGTTTAAAATATTTCCAGAAAGGGTTAAATTCATTATAAGAATAATAACAATCAAATTGTGAAAAATCATTGTAGAATACATAACTTAAATCATTTTTATTATAAGATTTGTTTACAGCTTCATACGATGCGCCATATTGCGACTTTCCTATTATTTTGTCAGCTCTAAATAAATAGGAAGATCCGGAAACATTTTTCTTTTTATCTCCTTCCCATTCGAAAATATGACTCTCAGAATACTGCCCGAGAAGGCTATATTGGTGCTTTTTATTTTCAAGTCTTACTTGTCCTTTAGTAACATTGGCATCACGCGATTTGCCATCC
>JAYURB010000296.1:0-8119 GCA_043756425.1 Bacteroidota bacterium | reverse complement strand
AATCTTCAAGTGTAATTTATTTTATTGGAAAAGATGCACTAACTCGAAAACAAGCCACCATTGAATTTTCATAAAACACGGGTGTTTTTTATTTACTTTTTTTATTCATTCTCTTTCCATGCGTGAATATTATCGGCAAATAATAAAATAACATAACCGAAAGTCCTGCTACAAAAAAAGCAGTTGCATAACTTCTGAGTGAATCTTCATAGAAAAACTCTCCAATCATCCACACTGAGTTTGCTGCAATCCAGAAGCAGACTGCCAGATTATGTGCCAGTTCTTCTCTATCGCTGCGATGAATATACGTTATATGAATAGCTAATAGAAGTGTAGGCGCTATCATTATAACTCCAAAACTTTTAGAAAGAGTGACCCATGAAAGATCTTTCACTAACCAAAGCAGGATATGAAAGTTTTCTTTTTTTCGTATGTTAATATTCATTCGTCGAAATTAAAGGTTTTAAGTCATAAAAAAACCCGGGGAATGCCCGGTTAGGTAGTATTTTAGAAATTATTTATAATTAATTATTTTGAATTGCATTCTTTATTTTATCATCGGATGGTGAAAGTTTGGCTGCAAATCTTCTAACTAATTTTCCGTTTTCATCTATTAAAAACTTTTCAAAATTCCATTTAATATCTCCGGTAAAATCAGGATTAGGTTGTTCTGTTAACCATTTAAAAAGAGGATCAATGTCATCACCTTTAACAGATAACTTTGACATAATAGGGAAAGTAACTCCATAATTTTTTTTACAAAAAGAAGCTATTTGAGAATTTGTTCCCGGTTCTTGTCCTCCGAAATTGTTTGCAGGAAAACCAAGAATAACCAATGTATTCTTATTCTCTTCATATAATTTTTGAAGATCCTCATATTGAGGAGTATTGCCGCATTCAGAAGCAGTATTAACAATAAGAATTTTTTTTCCTTTGAAGGAGGATAAGTCTATCACCTTTCCATCAATTGTAAGTGGTTTGAAATTGTAAATAGTTGAAGTTTCCTGGTTTAGTAGCATGGTTAGAAATAACAATAAAATCATTTGGATCGCTTTATTAATTTATCTTTCTGCAATGTACGGAATTCGATAACCGGTTAATCAATGAAGGTTAATTTTAATTTACATTTAATCATTAATAGAACTTCTATTAAAAATGAAATATCCAAAGTGAAACAAGAAAGAAAAAGGCTTTTCCCTGTTATCAAAGTAATTTACAAAGAATCCTATTGGACCTAAAGGGCTCTGTACAACAGCGCCAAGTGAACCTATATAATATCGTTTTCCAAAGTAATCACCATAATAAGTTTTATTCTCCGGAGTAGGAAGAATTTCACGATACGGTTGAAAAATATATCCTTCTAAAATCATTTCAATATTATTATTTATTGAAATGACATTTTTGGAGCCCAATCCACCAAAGGTATGTGAATGAAATGATGGAAGGAAAACAGTTTTTGATTCCTGGATAGGGTTGAAGGATGGGCTATTTAGGACGGTACTTGTATAGTTGGAAAGAAAGGGCATCTCTGTTGTTGAAAAGTCAAATGACATTCCAAATTTCACTCTCCCTTTTCGAGTGAAATAATTTTCATACTTAACTTTAAAAACAAGCCAGTCATGAAAATTCGTTTTCTTTTTTCTGTCAATCGATGTAGATCCGGGAATTGTTATTTCCTGAACATTAACATATTGAAGTCTCATGCTTAAAAACGTTCCCTGGTTTGGATATTCTTTTTTATTTAATGTATTTCTTTCGAAACAAATTCCTCCGACAGGACCTTTTAAAAGCGTCTGATCTGCGGTATCTTTAGATAGAAAGTCTTTTGTTTGATAATAATCATCTTGAATTCGTGTATAGGCTGCTGAAGCTATTACTTTCCCTTTATTTCTAGAAGGGATTCCGAAATTCATTCCAAAGTTGTAATCCGATTTTAAAATATAAGAAGGTTTCTGCTCAGTGAAAAATGCTGCATTGCTGCTTCTGAAATAATCGTATTGATTTAAAGTAAAATCAGATTCCAAAAAATATGGGAATCGAGCCGGCGAATCCATCCTTATCCGAAATTGTCCTGAAGTATAAAGTTTACCAAAATAGAAATTACCGGAAAAATTATAAGACTTACGGCTCCATAAATTGTATTGTAAACCTACAAAAGCTTCACTTACCGGACGAGAAGAAATATTGCCTCCGAATTGAGTAATAATATCTTTTTCTCTATTGATTTTTAATTTGAGATCGAAAAGTCCCGTTGTTTCATTCAACTGGATAGACGGGTAAATACTTTTTATGTTTTGATCCGCAACCAGTGAAAAGTAAGCCGCCTTTAACCGTTTTAAAGGAATCGGAGTAATACCCGGCTTTATTATTTGACGAACGTATTCAGCCTGATTTGAATTAATTCCTTCAATAGTGATTTTATCTATGTAGACTTCCGGCAATGAGGCTCGATAATCGTTTCTGCGTTTTGCTAATTCTTCTGAGGAAACTCTTCTTTGAATATTTACCAATAATTTTCCTAATTTCCCCTGTGTAGATTTGTATCCTTCGTCAATGATCTCACTAATTCTCGAAAAGTCAAATAATCCAAAACGATTGGTATTGGTTTCTATTAAAACACCATTTTCGCAAATCACGGAAAAGTCAGTGGGTGTTGTCATCATAGTCCGTATTTGTGAAATGATATTTCCTTCTAATGCAGGAGTAGTTGAACCGGCAGCATTGGAGCCAATAATAATATCCGGTTGAAATTCTTCAAGCAAGACATCGGCAGGAAAATTATTATACATTCCACCATCGTATAAAATTTTATTATCAAAAATAACGGGTTTAAAATAAAACGGATACGCCGAAGATGCGCGGACAGCCTGTGCTAAATCACCATTCCTGAATATAATAGTTTTTTTGTTTTCAATATCTGCTGCTACGCACCGAAAAGGAATAAAAAGCGAATCGAAATTATAATTTGCTTTGGCAATAGGTGCCGCAGTATTTTCAAGCAGTGAGTAATCATAAGGAATCGAACTAACTATATTCGTAGGCAAAGATGTTGTAATAACGGAATCGAGCGCAAACTTCAGACTGATCCAGGATGCATTATCTTCTTTTTTTCTAAAGTAATAAGAGTAATCGTCATCTGTAACACCGGTAGCCCAGTTCAGGAAGTCATCAGTCTTTACTATAGAATCCATTTGAATGCCTGAGTATCCTTGAGCGTACATGCCTGCTACGATTGCACCTGCAGATGTTCCGGCGATAAAATCAATGGGTATATTTTTTTCTTCCAGGGCTTTGATTACACCAATATGTGCCATCCCTCTTACTCCGCCGCCACTCAACACTAATCCTACTTTTTGTGCTGAACAAAAGGATGAATGAAAAAGGAGAAGGGTTATTAAAAAGTAAAAAGTGAAAGCGCTTATTTTTCTCATAAATAATAGAAAACTAATATATCAAATTCATTCGAACTTTTCTCTTAAATTAAGAAAGTAGGATGGCGATTTTAGGAGTCTGGATCCATACCAGGAAAACAATTCTCCGTCTACCAGCTGAACATTGATTTTAGGGAAATCTGATTTATATTGATCTATTAATTTGTTAAAGTAAGGAAAAGGTTCCGATGATAAAAATAAAACATCAGGGGCTTTCTTTTCAAGCTCTTCGGCTGTTATTTCCGGATAACGGGATTTTTCATTAAAAACATTTGTGTAACCTGCATATTCAAGCATATTAGAAATGAATGTATCACCGCCAATAGTCATCATTGGCTTGTTCCATATCAAATAAGCGCAGTTTATTCTATTTCCAATTTGGTCTAATAACTTAAAACTTGATTTAATGTTGTTTATTATTTCAATGCCTTTGTTTTCATTCCCGACAATTTTTGAAACTTCATGGATCATACCAAGGGCATCATCCAGGTTTTTTATATCGGAGATCCAAACAGGAAAATCTTGAATTAATTTGCGGATCTGAAACTCTTCATTTTCCTCCTTGTTTGCAATAATTAAATCAGGTTGGATAGCATATATTTTATCCAGGTTAAGATTTTTTGTTCCCCCGATTTTTGTTTTTGACTGATGCCAACTTTCAGGATGAATGCAAAATTTGGTTATGGCTGCTACTTCTTTGTCTAACCCCAGTTCAAAAAGCAATTCAGTCTGTGAAGGAACTAATGAAATGATCTTAACCGGTAGTTTGGCTAATTCAAGTAATCGACCCAGTTGATCTGTAGTTGAAACCATTTAAAATTTTATACCATGGACAAAGTGGAAAAGCTACAAATCTTTACTTGAGAAGAGCTTCAGCAATATCACTTTTAGTAATAATAAATGTTCTTCCTGCTTTAAAATCTTTTACCAATACTGCCATACGGTCGCCCGAAATCATTTCAGATAATTCTTCCAATGGAGTAGTGATATCGGCAAAAGGAAGCGCTTCCTGCATTATTACTTCTACATTATCATTTTTAGCAGTTGGATTTTTAAGAATGTGATCAAAAACAAGATTCTCATATATCGATCCAACAATTCTGTCATCGGATGTTACAGGGATTTGTGAGAAATTATTGTCGTTGATAATGCGAAGCGCAGTTGCAATTGAATCGTTCTTATCAATAGTAATAAGTTCAGTATTGTTCCTATAGCTTACAATATCTTTTGCTGTCATTCCTTTCTTATCAATATAGCCCATTTTCCGCATCCATTGATCGTTGAATATTTTACCAATATATCGGGTTCCATGGTCATGGAAAATGACAACTACTACATCCTGTGGTGTTAATTTATCTTTCAATTGAAAAAGGCCGGCTAATGCAGAACCTGCAGAATTCCCCACCCAAATTCCTTCTTTTTGTACGATCTCTCTTGTCATTAATGCAGCGTCTTTATCCGTTACTTTCTCGAAAAGATCAATAACATTGAAGTTGACATTTTTCGGAAGAAAATCTTCGCCAATTCCTTCGGTAACATAAGGGTAGATTTCATTCTTATCAAAAATACCGGTCTCTTTATATTTTTTAAATACAGATCCATAGGTATCAATTCCCCAAATTTTTATATTTGGATTTTTCTCTTTTAGAAATTTACCGGTGCCGCATATTGTTCCGCCTGTTCCAACACCAACTACTAAATGAGTGATTTTCCCTTCCGTTTGTTCCCATATTTCCGGTCCTGTTTGTTCATAATGCGCTACTGTATTCGATGGGTTATCGTATTGATTCGGGTAAAATGAATTGGCAATTTCTTTATTCAATCGTGCAGCTACAGAATAGTAGGAGCGGGGATCTTCTGGTTCAACGTTGGTCGGACAAACAATAACATCAGCTCCGAAAGCTTTTAGCGCATCAACCTTTTCTTTTGATTGTTTATCGGTTGTTGTAAAAATACATTTATAGCCTTTTACAATTGCTGCAATGGCCAGACCCATTCCTGTATTTCCGGAAGTACCTTCAATAATTGTTCCTCCGGGTTTGAGAATGCCGGCTTTCTCAGCATCTTCAATCATTTTCAGAGCCATTCTGTCTTTAATGGAATTGCCGGGATTGAAGGTTTCTACTTTAGCATAGACGGTGGCCTTTATTCCATCTGAAACTTTATTGAGCCGCACTAATGGCGTATTTCCAATAGCCTCTAATATATTATTACATGTTTTCTTTGCCGGATTTACTGCCATTGAGTGAGAATTTAATAAAAAAGTATAGATCAATTTTTGGTGTGCAAAGTTAAGAAAGGTTTTAATTTTAATTTTTATTTCTTCCTTAATTCATCAACATTCATGGCAATTAACTGTTGGTTAAAGCATGGATTTCGGTCTACATACTTTAATATAAAAAGTTCAATATCAATAATTTAAATAAAACAATAAACATTTTAAGAATAACGAATTGAATTTAAAGGACTGATTCTGGTAATTATCATTGTTGGTATTACCATCATCAAAGTACAAATTAGTAAAGTCCCTGCATTTAATAAAAGTAAATGTGTTAAAGAAAAATTTACAGGAACGTAAGAAATATAATACGACTGTTGATCAAGATGAAACAGTCCGAATTTTTTTTGAAGTAAAATAAAACTAATACCAATTATATTTCCCCAAAACATTCCTTTACCAATGAGATAACCTGCGAGATAGATAAATAATTTTCGTACACTTGAATTTTTACTACCCAGAGCTTTTAAAACTCCTATCAAATTGATTCGTTCCAGAATAATAATTAGTAATGCAGAAATCATGTTCATACCAGAAACAATTATCATTAGTGTTATGATAATTATGGCATTGATATTTTGCAAACCGAGCCAATCAAAAATCTGCGGGAAAATTTCAATAACCGTACGTGAATTCAGATCTGAGCCGGTTAGATTATAAATTTTATCAGCTTCTTTGTTTAGGTTATCAAAGTTTTTAAGCGTTACCTCAAATCCTCCAACATCATTTTTACTCCAGTCGTTTAACTTTTGAATATGGCCAATGTCACAGAAAATATAAAGGTTATCAAATTCCTCTAATCCTGTCTTATAAATTCCGGCAATCTTGAATTTTCTTGCTCTTGGAGGTTGTTGGATAAAATTCATGATCAAGGTATTCCCGGGATGAAGATTGAGTTTTTTTGATAAATTTTCTGAAATGACAATGGCATCAGATAATGAACTGTCAGAAACAGAGAAAACGCTTCCTTCAATTAAGTAGGAAGAAAAATAGGTCCAGTCGAAGTCGCTGCCAACTCCTTTAGCGACAACACCTTCAATATCATGCTCTGTTTTTATTATACCTGCTTTTGTAGCAAAAACCTGGATATGCTTAATTTCAGGATCGTTTTTTAAAAATTTAATAAATGCCTGATTTCGTATTATTGGTTTTGTTTCATATGAATTATTTTCATCATAATTACTTATTTGGATGTGAGATCCAAAGCCAATTACCTTATCACGAATTTCTTTTTTAAATCCCGTTACTATTGCTATCGTAATGATCATAACTGCAAAGCCAAGAGCCATGCCTATTAAAGCAATACGGATTATTGGCTTTGAAATTACATTGCCCTTTTCTTTTAAAAAAGCAATTCGTTTAGCTATAAAAAGTTCGTAGTTCAATTTGGAACTATTAGATTTGCAGTAAAGGTTAAAGGTATTTTATTATCGATGTTGTTATGGTTTACAAAAGTATAATCTTATTCATTTTATTAACTACAGTTTTGTCTGTTTTTGCAAAACCTAAAACTACAGTTTTACCGGGTGCTTTTCAAACGGATATGTATTTTCCAATTATTAAGGGAAAGACAATTGGAATAGTTGCCAATCAGACATCATTTATTGGCCGAAAGCATCTCGTAGATTCTTTACTTTCTTCCGGGTTTAAAATAAAATGCGTTTTCGCCCCTGAGCATGGATTTCGGGGAAATAAGGGTGCAGGCGAAGAAATAGGAAACAATGTTGATAGTCTGACCGGTTTGCCAATTGTTTCTTTGTATGGCAAACATCTTGGTCCGGATTCAAGCAACTTAAAAGGCATTGATTTGATGCTATTTGACATACAAGACGTAGGTGTCAGGTTCTATACTTATATATCTACTCTTCAATATGTAATGGAATCTTGTGCCGATCATAATATTCCACTTATAATACTTGACAGGCCCAATCCCAATGGTTTTTATATTGATGGACCGGTACTCGAAACAAAATATACTTCATTTGTTGGAATGCAGCCTGTTCCTGTAGTTTATGGAATGACCATTGGAGAATATGCTCAAATGATTAATGGAGAGAATTGGCTTCGTCAAAAGCAAAAATGTAATCTCAAGGTTATACCTGTCAGAAATTATTTTCATTCAACAAAATATAGACTTCCCATTCCGCCATCTCCCAATCTTCCCGATTTAGATGCCATTTATCTTTATCCTTCTATTTGTTTTTTTGAAGGTACAGAGGTAAGCCTAGGCCGAGGTACAGATAAGCCTTTTCAAATATTTGGTTGCCCTTCTTTTGCTGATACCTTATTTAGTTTTACACCAGCTAATACCCCGGGTGCTAAAAATCCACCTCTAAAAGATAGGCTATGTTATGGTTACGATCTTAGTAATATTGTTATCGACATTAAGAAAAAAGAAAATCGTCAGATT
>JAYURB010000295.1:0-3401 GCA_043756425.1 Bacteroidota bacterium | reverse complement strand
AGGTATTCAGCAATCTTATTGAAAACGCTATTAGGTATAACGATAAAGAGGAAAAGCTCATTGATATTTATTCTCAAGAAAAACCTGAAGGGTGGACATTTACAGTAAAGGACAATGGCCCGGGAATAGAGAAGAATTATCATGAAAGAATATTTGTCATCTTCCAAACCCTCAACCGGCGTGATGATGTTGAGAGTACCGGGGTAGGGTTGGCTATTGTTAAGAAAATTATTGAGGACCAAGGTGGTAAGATTTGGGTCGAATCTGAACTTGGAAAGGGATGTGAATTTAAATTTTTCTGGCCTAGAATTAAAAAACATCAGGATCAGGGCCTGATTGCAGCCACCATTATCGTGTAAGGAAAGAGCCCAACTTTCCAACTTTTGTTTCTCTGGCGCATTAATATTGCATCATAAACCTAACAAGATGCGCAAAGAAAAGAACACAACCAATTTTAAAGAGCAGCACGTCCCTGTCTTAAAGATTGTAAATGCCGGTTCTAATGATTCCCATCTCGAACTAGAGATAGAGCGTCACGTGAATAGCATTCGAGCTTTAATTCGCAGGCTTCAGCCTATGGAACGGCAGCGTTACTACGATGGATTGTTATCACACATTCTATCGCAACCTGTGGAATATCCCAGGAAAAACCTGGAACCTGATGCCAGCTATGATTATTGTAATTTATCCTACAACGAACTTTCTTTAATCAAAGAGTTGTCGGTAAAAATTCACGAACTTTATAGAATTTCAGAAGAGGAGGTGGAAAGCTGAAATATTCTTAAATAAAATATTCTAAAAGAACTTGCCTGTCTTCCTTGGAAGGCAGGCATTTATTATTTTTAATAGATTAAAAAAATCGGATATCTCATATATGTCTTTTCAAAATTGGGAGATCTTTGATATATAAAGTTTAATTTTTCATAATCACTTTTACCCGGATTTTCGATTTTCCATTTTTCAAAATCATTTTTTAGGATAGTATCCTTTTTTAATGTTTCAGCAGCAATATCTTCAAAAACATAGGAGGAAAACCATTCTTTTTGCTGAAGGAAGGCATCGAAAAACCCCCAGCAGAAGTAGCTATCTTCTGACTTAGGAGTAAGCGCTTCAAGAGCATATTTCATATTTTCCTGGGGCAAGGGAATTAGGAAATCTCCTTTACTGATTTTTATAATCCTGTTTTGAGTCCTGGTTTTTACATCGTAGTGAAGGTAATGCCCTTCGTACGGAGAATCAAATGTTTTATAGTCGGTAAAATAGGTAGCTTTTACGGTGCTTAGCGAGTCCATATTTACGCGTAAAAATTTTACATGAGAAAGATCGAGTAATTTTATTATTCCATCAAAGGCCTGAGGGATATAAAAGTATTTTGGAATTAGGAATGAATCGGATGGGTAAAAGTGGTCGAAGTAAGGAATTTTTTTCTTGTAAGTTTTTGTTCGATCATAGTATAATCGCATACCTCCGGTCACTTCACTGGGTTTGTAGGTTGCTTCATACCCGTTGAAGTTAATGTAATCCTTATTTGAATAATTACATTTCCAATTAAAACGGAAGTATTTATTTAGAAGAGTTTCACTATTGGCTTTGGCGCGTGTGGAAACAATTTTATCGCTCATTTCATCACAAAGTTCTACAAATGACACTAACAGATTATGTGTTGATTTCACACGCACAGGAAATGGCTTGAGCATATGCGATTCAACAATAAATGAGAAACAATTATTTAATGACAAGTATCCGGATAGAAACCTGGGAGTTTCTAAAAACGCCTGAAGTCCGCTATCGGGGATTTCATTTTTTGCAACCGGCTCCACATAGGGAATCATTTCATCATTTATTTCCTTCATTTTTTTGAATAATTCCGGAGTAAGAATATTCTTGATAAAATCACCTGCCGTTCTTTCCATTTTGTCGTGCTGGGTTGAAATCAGGCTTATGGAATAGGGGTAATCTGCTCCATCACTTACATGTGTATCGACAAAGACATCTGGGTCCCAGGTTTTAATTATATTTATTAGTGATATAGTGCTTCTGCTATCAACCTTCATGAAATCTCTGTTTAAATCCAGGTTTTTTGAATTAGCTCTGAATCCATATTCCTCTGGCCCGTTCTGGTTAACCCTGCTGCAACAGCCTCTCTGAAGTGCACCATCGATGTTAAAAACAGGTATGATGCATACTACTATATTTTCTAAAAGCCTTTTATAGATTGGGTTTTCAAGTAATTCCCTTGCTAATTTTATGCTGGCGTCAATTCCATCAGGTTCTCCGGCATGTATTCCGTTATTAATAAATAAAACACATTTTTTCAATTCATGGAGACTTGTTGGGTTAAAAATTTTTGTTTGGGTAATAACAAATAGGTGAAGGTATTCACCGCAGTCAGTTCTTCCATAAGTTATCATCTTTGCTTCACCGAATAGTGAATCGAGCTCTTGATATTGTTTAATAACTTCATCATAAGTTAGTGATTTATTCGATTCCTGTCCATGTATTGAGATAATGGTATTAAAAAAGTATAAGGACCATATGCCAATCTTTATTATTTTTGTCATTGGTTAACTTTTAAGTTAGTTTAGCAATTAATTTAATCATTCTTTCTTACCCTTAATAATCTTCAAACATCAAATGAAAACAAAATCATTGTTAAATAAAAAGATATTTCTCTTTTTATGTTTAATCTTTTCAGGATATTCTTCATTTTCTCAAAGTGAAATGGAGAAACTTCTTCCTACTGACGAAAAAGTTGTTTCCGGCGTATTAAAGAATGGCATGAAGTATTATATACGGAAGAATTCAAAACCTGAAAAACGTGCGGAACTTCGTCTTGCCATTAATGCCGGTTCTACATCTGAAGACGACGATCAGCAAGGACTTGCTCATTTAACGGAGCATATGGCTTTTAATGGCTCTAAGAATTTTAAAAAGAATGAACTTGTCGACTATTTGGAATCTATAGGAACTAAATTTGGTCCGCATTTAAATGCTTATACAAGCTTTGATGAGACAGTCTATATGATTCAATTGCCTACGGATCAGCAATCCATTATTGATAAAGGATTACAAATACTGGAAGACTGGGCTCACAACCTGACATTTGATTCTGTTGAAGTTCAGAAGGAGAGAGGCGTTGTGGTCGAGGAATGGCGTCTCGGGCAGGGAGCCAATGAAAGGATGCGAAGAAAATACTGGCCACTTTTATTTAAGGATTCACGCTATGCTGTCAGGCTTCCAATTGGCAAAAAGGAGATTATTGAGCAATGCAAACAATCGACTTTAAGACGATTTTATTCGGATTGGTATAGACCCGATCTTATGGCTGTTATTGCAGTAGGAGACTTTGATGTAAAGCAAATGGAAGAAAAAATTATTTCTCAATTCTCCGATATACCCTC
>JAYURB010000294.1:0-3404 GCA_043756425.1 Bacteroidota bacterium | reverse complement strand
GTGCTGAACTTCGCCGTATGCGTAAACATATACAGATTATTTTTCAGGATCCATATTCATCATTGAATCCAAGAATGACTATTGGTAATGCTATCCTGGAACCGATGAAAGTGCACGGTTTGTTTCCCGGAAACAGAAAGCAAAAAGTTTTTGAATTACTTGAAAGGGTGAATTTGAAAGAGGAGCATTATAACCGTTATCCGCACGAATTCAGCGGCGGTCAACGCCAGAGAATTTGTATTGCACGGGCACTCGCTTTAGAACCTGAATTTATTATTTGTGACGAATCGGTTTCTGCACTCGATGTTTCCATTCAGGCACAGATATTAAATCTGTTAAACAATTTGAAAAAAGATTTTCGTTTCACCAGTATCTTTATTTCTCACGATCTTTCTGTTGTTAAGTTTATGAGCGACAGAATGATTGTAATGAATCAGGGGAGGATTGAAGAGATGGGAGATCCGGATGTTATTTATGCTGCTCCTACTTCCGAATATACTAAAAGATTGATAGAGGCTATTCCGGGGAGAAAGGGGGAAGGTATTTTGGAGGGGGAAATTACAACGAGGCAAAGAGGCACAGAGAGGAAATGAGAGTCGGCATGAGTCGTAATATTTGGGAAAATTGACCAAAAAAGAAATTGAAATGCTTTGGAGAAAATGAAAAGAAAAAGCTCTATTTTTCTTCTCACAAAGTAATTTTTCTACCTTGCGAAGCTTTAAAATTAATACATTTTTATGTCCTTTTCCTGGGCTTTAGTAGTTCCAATGGCTAATGAAGAAAAAGAATTCGATTTCTTTATTCAGGCATTAAAAGAAGTACTTGGTAAACTTCCCCCCGGAAATGTATATCTGGTAGTGGACAATGTATCTAAAGACAAAACGCTTGACTTATGCAAAGCTTTAAGCGCTAACGATTCAAGATTTCATACGGTATGGGCACCAGAAAATAAAAATGTTGTTGATGCTTATATTAGGGGATACAAAGAAGCATTAAAATCAGATGCTGATTATATTATTGAAATAGATGCAGGTTTGTCGCACGATCCTGTTGAACTGGGAAAATTTTTGCAACATCTACAATCAGGAATTCCCTGTGTATATGGAAGCCGTTTTATTAAAGGAGGTTCCATGGGCGATTCGCCGGCTAACCGTCAATGGTTGTCAAAGGGCGGAACCATACTTGCAAATTTACTTTTAGGAACAAAGCTTAAAGACATGACCTCCGGTTATCAGGGCTTTCATCGAAGCATTGTGGCATCTTTTGCTACATATCCTTTGCGATCGAAAGCACATTTTTATCAGACTGAAATCCGATACCTTCTGCGAAAACATCAATATATAGAAATACCTATCTATTATAAATCACCTTCACCCGGAGTGTCGGTAAAAGCGATTAAAAATTCAATCTTTACATTGTTATTTTATTGCTGGCGTAGGTTAACTTTGCGGCCGATATCACTCTGATGGATTTTTCTAAATCATCTTTAGTCATTACTTCTATTTCTGCTCCGAATGCAGCAATGAAATTATTTGCCCGGGAATCAAAAAAGCTGGGAATTGAATTTATTGTTATCGGCGATGTAAAATCACCAGCGAATTTTAAACTCGATGGCTGTCGTTTTTATTCGATTGAAGAACAGGAAAAACTCGATTTCCGTTTGGCAAAGATTCTTCCTGAAAAACATTACTCTCGGAAAAATTTAGGCTACCTTCTTGCTGCTCACCAAGATGTTATTATAGAAACAGACGACGATAATTTTCCGAAAGAAGAATTCTGGATTCCCCGTTCAAAGAAAATTCTTTCGAATGCTATTGAAAACAACGGATGGACCAATGTATATGGATATTTCTCCGATGAGAAAATCTGGCCCCGTGGTTTTCCGCTTGAATTGCTTTCGGGTATAATTATAAATCAAGGTAATCCTGAAGTAGAACATTTTTGCCCCATACAACAGGGCCTGGCCGATGAAAATCCCGATGTAGATGCCATTTATAGAATGAGCATGAAGCTACCCATCATTTTCAACAGGAGGAATCCGCTTGCTCTTGGAAATAATTCGTGGTGTCCCTTTAACAGTCAGAATACAACCTGGTTCAGAGAAGCATTTCCATTGCTGTACCTTCCCTCCTATTGCAGCTTCCGTATGACAGACATCTGGCGGAGTTTTATCGCTCAGCGAATAGCATGGACCTGCGGATGGCCAATACTTTTTCACAATGCAACAGTGTGGCAGGAGAGAAATGAACACTCTTTATTGAAAGATTTTGAGGATGAAATTCCGGGGTATTTGAACAATTCGAAAATCTGCCGGCTCTTACAGGAAATCAACCTTTTAAATGGTATAGAAAACATGTCCGAAAATCTGAAACGATGTTACTTAATGATGATAGAAAACAATTTTATCGGTCGTGAAGAAATGCCTTTATTGGAGGCCTGGATAAAAGACATTACGTAAACTTAATGTTGCAGACCCAATACTTATGTTAAAACGCATACTCATAATCCTTATTTCTATTGCAGCTTTTGCATATGTATTTTCAGGATACTATTTCTACAAGAAAGGAGTTTTGAATAGAATTGCTGCTTTAAATAATCCTGCACAGATAATTCCTGATACTACAAAGTTGATACAATTAAAAGATACAATTCTTGATTTTGAAATTGACGCGCCTGAAAAAGATCAATTATTATCTACAACATATTCGTTTGAAGGTAAAAACAGTTTAAAAATTATTCCTGAAAAAGAATACTCAGGAGAAGTAGTTCTATTGCTCTCCGCGCTTAAAACATTAAATTTCGTTCGCGAAGTGGAAGTTTCGTTTATGGCATATTCAAAAAATAAAATCAATAAACCGGTTTTATGGGTTTTTGAAATTATTGCCGATGATGGTAAGGTTCTGGCTTGGGAGTCGAATGGTATATTACCTTCTGCAGGAGAATGGCAGAATTACAATTTCCGTTTTAAATTAAAACAAAATATTTTAAATGCCAAGTACAAGTTAAAAACGTATGCATGGAATAAAAACAAGGAGACCTTGTATATTGATAATCTCCATGTTTCATTTTTGGGCTTCGGTAAACTAGAATATTAATATTAGATTTTTCTTTTTTTTGAGGTTAACGGGGATTTAAAAATAAATTAAGATTTATTAATAAAATTATTAGTTCCCATTATTGGATGTAAAAATATTAAACTCAACATCGTCAATCATTGCCGGGGTTTTATCCGGACTCCAAAAATATACTTTGATTACATCTGAATCCGTTTGAAGTTTATCAAGTAAAACTCCCAATTCGAATTTTTCCCAACCGTTTTCTTCTTTTGAAACTTTATCAATTGATCTGTAGCGGGTAAAATACACATCACCGTTTGGATGATTGTAGGATATGGCAAGTTTTAT
>JAYURB010000293.1:0-8148 GCA_043756425.1 Bacteroidota bacterium | reverse complement strand
CTGCGAAGTATGCCAAGGAAAGAGAAATGGAAATGGTTCCAGTGATACTTTCCGATGGGAAGAAAATAGAGTTGTCACCCGGAGATCATAGTGTTTTGATCAAGGCAATCATTGAGGCATTTGCGCCAAGATTCGCGAAAGGCTCAAGACTTGTTTATGCAGGGGACACGGGAGACAAGTGGGGCTACTTCGATAAAATCCTTTTAAGTTCATTAGGTGTTGAAGTTGATTCACATGGCAAGATGCCGGATGTCGTTTTATTCTATCCAGAAAAAAATTGGCTTTTGCTTGTTGAGTCTGTTACAAGTCACGGACCCGTTGATGGTAAAAGACACGAAGAGCTTACAAGTCTATTTAAGAAATCTAAAGCAGGGTTGGTGTATGTGACAGCATTTCCATCGAGACAAATAATGGCGAGATATATTTCAACTATTGCATGGGAGACAGAAGTTTGGTGTGCGGATGCCGAAACACACTTAATTCATTTTAATGGTGAGCGATTCCTCGGACCGTATTAAAAATTATTTTATACCTGAAAAACTATTTCGGTCCTTGCCAATCGTCTGCAACTTTTTTCCAATCAGCTTCTCTTGGTTTTGTTCTTGTCCATACATCCCAGAAATCAGGATCTTCAGATTTCGGTCTATGCTCCGGTTTTAATTCATTCATCTCAACAAGAATTGGTATCGGTGAAGCCCAGCCTAATAAAATAGCTTTTCTTGTTGGGAGAATAGGTAGTTCTTGTAAAAGCCCACTAATATTATCTGGTACAAGCCGATTAACTAACTCCTGATCTCTGTCGTTAACGATGCGATGAAGTAAGAAGGTATTACACTGAGACAACACAGTTGCGGAGAGCTCTGAAGGCCGTTGGGAAGATAACGTCAAACTAAGTCCAAATTTTCTTCCCTCACGAGCAATTTTTTCAAATGACTCTGTGCAAAGCTGAGATGCAGACACTTCTTCTGAACCTTCATTATATCGTTTTATAAAATTATGGGCTTCTTCCATGACGATGACTGTTGGAAGTAAAGAGTTGTTAATTTTTCTATATCGCTGCAAGGCTTCAAAAACAACCCTTGAGATAACAGAAACAACTATATGGCTAATATCGGAAGGAACAAGCGATAAATCGATGATTGAAATTCCGTTGATTGTATTTGATAGCCAATGCTCCAAAGTTATGTCTTGATCCTTTGCGATTATTTCATTCATGCGGCTATCAGACAGCATAGACCGCATTCTCATTATTAGGAAATCAACAAACTGGATGACACCTGATTCATTTGCCAGCCGCTCTACATGATCAGGCAAATCACCAACATTGAATCTTACGGGTGTGTCTTCATTCGGTCCAACATATATCTTTAAGCCCCCAAAGTTTTCTAATAAAGTTTGTATTGATGACAAACATTTTTCAACATCTTCCCTGGAAAATGCGACATAGTATTCGACAAGCCCTTGACCCTTATCGAATGACTTATATTTAGATTTTGCGACAGCGGAAATTACTGCGGACAGAACCGTGAATTTCTTTTTTAAATCTTCATCATCACAAGTTTTTTCAAACAAGGCGATATCATCAATTATACTCAATAGTTTATTCCCAAACGCTGTTGCACTATCTTTATAATTTGAGCTTGAAGAAAGATCAATTTTAAGCGATGCAAAGCAACTTGAAAAATGGCTTCTTGCTTTTGTTTGGAAGTCAGAAATACCATCAACTTCGCCTGATCTAAGTTCTCGTAATGCCCTTCGTAAAATTGGTCTTTGGGTTCTGCCACTTGCATTTGAAAATGAACTCCACTCGTAACTATTCCACAACCAAGCGGGAACTTTAAGCTCTTCAAAGGCGGCTTTTTCTTCTTCACTAAGATTAACTTTGAATTTTTTTACTTCACATCGTAAATCATTAAAAGCATTAGTATATTCACCATTGGGATCAAGAATAATGAAACGATTATTGAGGTTTTCTCCTTCCGGTAGTTTTTTTGCAGCCTCTTCAAGCGACCATCTGATAACACCGGCAACGCTACAAGATTTTCCACTGCCGGTGTTCCCAAGAATAGCAACATGGCGACCAAAAAATTTGTCTGGATTTATCCGTACTTCTGCATTTGCAGCAATTGGCGCAGTCCCAATTTTAACGACCGAATTTGGTTCCTTATTTTCAACAATTGACCTCAGTTGTATATCAGTTGGTAAAATAACTGAATCGCCTAACGATGGAAAACTATATACACCCCTCTCAAGTTTGTAGGTCTTGTCCTCGATTTTTCCTTCTTGCTTAAGTGTACCCATCGGAGTAATAGACATTTTTCGCAGAGGGAAAGGCAAATCAATAAGATCAAAATCCTTGTACCCTTTTCGCTTGGGGTATTGACTGTGCTCAATCCCAATCCAGCTAACTAATCCCACCAGGGCTCCGATTTCATTTGGAATTAAAACGAAGCCATTTATCCTCGGAAACAAAGTAGGTGTACCGGTGTTCAATGCAGTGTTTTGAGGGGCGGAAGTATCTAAAGTTACTTTTATTTGATTGGGCGCAACAGAATCTACTGTGCCAATAGTCAAGTTCCTTAGATGATCAAAGTCAAATTGATTTATCTCATTCATTATCATCTTCTGATTTCTTAGGCTCCTGATCTTTTTCTACAAAACGATCACCTCTGTTATCTTTTAATTTTTGCATCTTAATTGTGAGTCGGTCGATAGCGGATTTTGGCAAATAAAATTCAATAAGATTTTTTAAGTCAGCAAAATGCTCACCAATGAGAAGCGTACATTGCGCAGAATTTTTATTCTCTAAAAACTTGATTACCCTTTCTCTTGCTGCTCCAAAATTTCGCTTGCCATCTTTTTCGGAAATCATTTTGTCCCAAGCAATCACAACAAGGTGTGTTGAGGGGATGGTAAGCATATCTTCAATAACCCTGTTGATGTGGCTATCACCAAATCCGTAACCATAAGTAATTATCACAGAATTCGGTTGACAAATTGCGGACGAAAAATCTCTGAACAATTCCGCATAAGGATAAAACGCAGTTTCAATGTCCTTTGATGAATTTGGATAAATAACTACCTGTTGGGTAATGTTAGAGGGGATAGCGGGATGATTTTCATCTGCGCCGAAAGGCAAAAGAGATTTTATGATTTTTCCATCTTCAAATCTCCAATCAATTGAACCATGTAATTTTGTCAATCTGGCGACACCTTCCACATACCTCGGTTCTCCACGTATCCCGGGAGGGTTGTAGTGATAATCCAATTCAAGTCGGGTATTCCTAAATACAGGCTGAATTTTTCCTTTGAATCTATCTAAAAGCAGAACGCCAGTTTCATCACATGCCAATTCGATAAACCTATCATAGTTTGTTGTAAAAATGTTTAAACGTTCTCTGGATGCTGCTCGGCTCGTAAAACTTAATAAAAAACTTTTAAGGTAATTGAATGCAGTAATAGCATTACTTTTTTCGGTTTTAAGATTCGTGATGAATTCTTTTTCAGTCTTTAATATTTCCTTTATAAATTGCAAAAGTTTAGTATTAAGCTCCGTTTCTAAACTTGAAGCCCGAGCATCTTCAATTATTTTTAAACCGTTAATTAAATCAAGTGTAACACGAATATCATCTTCGATATTTGCCTCACCTCGGTTCATTTTTAAAGCGGACTCATCTGCTTTCTTTTTTATACTTAAATTTAGCTCGTTGCTAAGTGCTAACCTGATCATCTCTTGTGGTTTTACACCGGCAGTAAAAGAAACCGCGCTTGTAAGTCCTGTTCCAATCAATAACGAAAGATGATCACTTTGAAAAATTGCTGCTAACCAAGGCTCAACATCTCGTTTTAGCTCTTCTGAATTTATCGATTCAAGATCAGAAGTTGAAACAATTTTTGTATTGGTCTTGAGAATGTGTTTCTCATTCCAATCGATTCCGAAAAATTCCATTTGAATCTTTGTCTTTTGTAATAGAGTTAAGATGTCTTTGGATCGAAAGGTATATCAACTTATCGGTAAAGTAAATCCAAAGATTCTGTTTAAATCTCCACTCACATAACACAATTCAAATAAATTAATGTGTATTTACGAGTGGTTAAGTGTGTAAATTTAACAGTATCCTAGAACAATCCGACTTTGTTGTACCTCTGTTGTACCCAATAAAACAAAAATCTTTCAAATCTTAGTAGCGAGAGGGGGAGTCGAACCCCCGACCTCAGGGTTATGAATCCTGCGCTCTAACCATCTGAGCTACCTCGCCGGTTAATATTTCAAAATATATGTTCGTTCGCCATGTTGAACACAGATTATACGTTTCTCATTTTTCAAACTAGAAAAAAATGGGCTGCAAATATCAGAATAGATTTCTTTATTGCAAATATTGAATTCAAATTCAATGACTATTCACAATCAAATTTTTCAGCAAATGATTTTAAACGTAAAAGAAAAACCCCGAATAATTTTCGGGGCCTTAAGCTAGTATTATTCAGGATTGGTTTTTTTCAGATCCTGTATAGCATCTCGCATTTCTTGACAGGCTCTTTTTACGTCTTGAAGACCTTTGCGAACTCTGGTTCCTGCTGCAGCATTGCTTTTCTCGGAAAATTTAATTACATCTTCTTCAATTGCAGCTATCAGCTGTTTGATTTTTTCGTACTCTTTCATTGCTTTTTGTTTTTAGGTTTAACAGAAGTGTATGTGGGGTTATTAATAGTATTTAAATTAAAATGCGGCAATTTTATCAGACATGTATTCACCTGCTTTTAACTTAACATAAGCTTTACTAAAAGCGTCTATAGTGTATTCTACGTCTTTTAGGGTATGTCCGGCGGTAGGAATCAATCGAAGGATAATAATTCCTTTAGGAACAACAGGATAAACAACCATGGAGCAAAAAATATCGTAATTTTCTCTCATGTCGTAAATTAGATTCGTTGCTTCTCCAATAGTTCCGCTCATATAAACAGGAGTTACAGGCGATTGTGTTTTTCCAATATCAAAACCTGCTTTCTTTAAGCCGCTTTGAAGAGCATTAACTATTTTCCAAAGGTTGTCTTTAAGTTCGGGCTGACTTCTAAGTAATTCCAGTCTCTTCAATGCACCTATAACAAGGGCAGAAGGGAGCGTCTTAGCAAAAATCTGAGAACGCATATTATAGCGAAGGTATTCAACGACATCTTCACGGCTGGAAATAAATCCACCAATCAGCGCCATGCTTTTTGCAAATGTTCCAAAATAGATATCGATCTGATCTTGTACTCCTTGCTCTTCACCGGTTCCTGCTCCGGTTTTTCCCATTGTACCAAAACCATGAGCATCGTCAACAAAAAGTCTGAAATCATAACGCTCTTTTAATGCTACAATTTCTTTTAATTTTCCCATGTCTCCGCTCATACCAAAAACACCTTCAGTAATTACCAGTATAGAACCACCGCTTTCGCGAACAATTCTTTTGGCGCGTTCCAGTTGTTTAGCACAGCTTTCAATATCGTTGTGAGGGAAAACAAAACGCTTTCCCATGTGCAGACGAACGCCATCGATAATGCAGGCATGGCTCTCACTGTCATAAACAATTACATCATGACGGTCAACAAGACAATCAATTGCAGATACCATTCCCTGATAACCATAATTTAAAAGAATGGTGTCTTCTTTATGCATAAAGGAGGAAAGTTCACTTTCCAGCTTTTCATGATGGTTTGTATTACCTGACATCATTCGGGCTCCCATAGGTGAAGCAAAGCCATAATTTTTAGCTCCTTCTTCATCAGCCTTCCTTACTTCAGGATGATTGGCTAGTCCCAAATAGTTATTAAGGCTCCAAACCAATCTTTCTTTTCCTCTGAAAACCATTCGGGTTCCAATATCTCCTTCAAGTTTAGGAAAGGTGAAATATCCATGAGAGTCTTTTGCGTGTTGACCAATTGGACCTCTGTTATTTTTTATTTTCTCAAATAAATCCACGTTGATTTTGTATTAAATTATTATTTCCCGTTCTAAATTATTATAAAAATCTACTTCAGATTTTTAAATTTTTCCAACTTTATAATGGCAAAAGTAAATATTTTGGGATAAAAACAAACTTTTTTCTTCAATTAAGGGATTTTAGCTATTCCTGTCTATTTTAATAAAATTCATTAATCAGATTTTTTTTGAGGATAATTTACTGTATATAATATATTATAATATATTATATTTCAATTGTTTAAATTAAAAAAAATATAAATTTGATTGGTTGAAAAACTTTAAAATTGTCAATTCGATTTAAAACCCTGATATTTGAATAATTAACTTCATCTAATGAAAAATTTACTTTTTTTACCAATAATCTTAATTAGCATTTCAGGTTTTTCCCAAAACCTTCAATTAAGAGCGAATCTACCTTATCCATCCATTCCTTTAGCAAATATAAGTGGTTATGTTGATTCAGTGTCAAACGAATATGCATTAGTTGGTACTTACAATGGATTAGATATTGTCGATGTTACTATACCTACAAATCCCGTCATAAAATTTTCCGTTCCCGGTGTTGCTTCCGATTGGCGTGAAGTTAAAACCTATAGAAAATTTGCTTACGTAACTACAGAAGGCGGTGGTGGTTTAACAATAATAGATATGAGCTTGCTTCCCGATACGGTAATATATAAGCAATATACCGGTGATGGTTCTATATCCGGACAATTAAATACCATTCATGCTCTGCATTGTGATACTTCCATGGGCTTTTTATACCTCTATGGGAGCAATATCAATTTTGGAAATACATTGTTTTTTGATTTGACTGATCCTTGGAATCCTGTTTATTCAGGTGAATATACTTTTCCAACCGGTGGAAATGATGCATATGTGCACGATGGATATGCATTGAACGATACCCTTTATGAGGCTCACATCAATTCAGGATTTTTCGCTGTAGTTGATGTCAGGAATAAATCAAATCCTGTTTTACTCGCGACTCAAACAACTCCTACTACTTTTACCCATAACACCTGGCTGTCTGATGATCATAAAACTCTTTTTACAACGGATGAAAACAGTGGATCTTTTCTTGCAGCATACGATATTTCTGATCTTGCCAATATTAAAGAACTGTCACGTTTTCAAACTTCTCCCGGATCCGGAGTAATTATTCATAATACGCATATATTAAATGATTTTGCAATAACTTCCTGGTATAAAGATGGTGTAGTAATTACAGATGTTTCACGTCCAAGAAATCCAATTGAAGTTGGCAAATACGATACCTATACACAAGGCAGCGGCAATGGATTTAATGGATGCTGGGGTGTTTATCCTTTTCTTCGATCAGGCACTATTGTAGCTTCTGATATCGATAATGGCTTGTTTGTTTTAACTCCAAATTATATGCGAGGATGCTATCTTGAAGGTACTGTAACTGACAGTACTACCTCTTCGCTAATTATTGGTGCTAATATTGTAATTCAGGCTACTACTTTAAGTGTTGTATCCGATGGTTTAGGTGAATATCGCACGGGTACCGTTGTTGCCGGTACGTATGATGTGATTATTTCAAAAGGCGGATATGCATCAAAGACCATAACAGGAGTGCAATTAACCAATGGTGTATTAACGCTTTTAGATGTGCAACTGGTGCCTTTGCAATTAGGTTCTATTAGCGGAACAATAACGGATAGTATTACTAATCAGCCTTTGTCCAATGCAATTATTTTACTGGAAGGGTTTGATGTTTCCTATACTGCAACAACATCTTCCAATGGATCATTTACTTTTCCATCTGTTTTTATTCAGGACTATACAGTGTATACGGGGAAATGGGGTTATAGAACAAAATGTTCAACCGTTACGCTTGCATTGGGAATGATTCTTAATGAAGAGATTTCAGAGGGTTATTACGATGACTTCAATATTGATTTTGGCTGGACAGTTAGCGGTAGTTCTCCTAATTCATGGGAAAGGGGTGATCCTATAGGAACTTACAATGGAATAGGCATCGAAGTAAATCCTGAAGATGATGTTACCGGGGACTGCGGAAATAAATGTTTTGTAACGGATAATGGCGGTATGCCTTTTAATTATTCTGATGTAGACAATGGAAATACCATTCTTAAATCTCCGGTATTTGACGCAACTATTTATTCGAGTCCTGTATTGAAATATTACAGAAGATA
>JAYURB010000292.1:0-3412 GCA_043756425.1 Bacteroidota bacterium | reverse complement strand
TTATTCCTGGTCTAACGGATCAATCGTTGATTCAATAAAAAATGTCGGTGCCGGTACATTCACCGTGCAGATCACCGATTTCAAAGGATGTATTTATAATGATACAATAATTTTAACTCAACCATCTGTAAAACTCACTGACTCACTTAGACATAAAGACGTAGGTTGTAAGGGTGAGTCCAGCGGTGGAATAAGAGCCTTGTCATTTGGCGGCGTTTCGCCCTATTCTTACTTGTGGAATAATGGGAAAATTACAGATTCAATTGGTGACCTGACAGCAGGATTTTATCAAGTGACAATTACAGATACAAACGGCTGTCAAAAGGTTGACACGATAACAATACAGGAACCTTCAATACTCGTTCCTCTTCTTCTTCCTTCTTCATACATCGGTGCAATAAATGTATCCTGTAATGGAGACACAAGTGGATCTGCAACAATAAATGTATTTGGGGGAACACCTCCGTATACTTATCTCTGGTCGCAAGGAGGAACTACCAGCTCTGTTACCGGACTAAATGCCGGAGATGTTGCCGTTCATGTTGTTGACGCAAACGGATGTTCTATAACAAGAGATACTAGCCTGAGCGAACCTCCACCGTTTGCTTATGCGCAAGTCATGAGGAATCCATTATGCTATGGAGATTCGTCAGGATATATTAAGTTAAACGTTTCGGGAAGTATAGGGCCATACACTTATTCATGGTCTACTTCAGACGTAACTGATTCTACAGGAAATTTAAAAAGCGGAACTTTCAGTGTCATCGTTCGCGATGTAAATAATTGTCCTGACTCTACAGGTTATACACTTCTGGATCCGGATTCTATAAATGCGAATCCAACTTTATCAAATTATCAAGGATTCAATATCGGCTGTAACAATGACTCAAGCGGTTACATTGTATTGCATGCAACCGGCGGAGATGGAAATTTCTCATATACATGGAGTAATTCATTTACCGGCGACAGCATTTATAATTTATCAGTGGGATCATACGGTGTGACAATACTCGATGGCAATGGATGCAGAAAAGATACATCGGTTTTATTAAATCAGGCGCCTCCAATGACTCCCGGTTTTGTTTTATCCGTATACAATGGTGGAAGTAATGTAAGCTGTAATAATTTTATTGATGGATACGCTTATTCTTCAGTCAGTGGCGGAGTGCCTCCTTATGTTTATCTCTGGTCGAATGGTGATGTGGCTGATTCTGCTCTTGGTCTCGGACCCGGTAGTCATTCTCTTACTGTAACAGACAGTAATGGCTGCGCTGTATCTTTCGCTTTTGCTCTCACACAACCTTCACCACTTGTGACAAACCCATCGCTTTCTAACTTCAACGGCTTTAATGTAACTTGTTTTGGCGATACAAATGGATGCGTAACAATAAGTGCAAGCGGTGGTAATGGTCCCTATTCCTATGTATGGGACTTTCAGGATACCATTACAGCAACTACACTGTGCAATCTTCCAGCTGATACATTCTCAGTAAGAATTCTCGATGCCAATGGATGTCATATCGACACCTCTTTTATTCTCACATCTCCTCAACAGATTTCTGATAATACAACGCTTTCTAATTTTGGCGGTTACCAGATTCAATGTTCCGGAATGTCGAATGGGAATATCGACGTGAATGTTACCGGAGGCGTTGCGCCTTATTCATATATATGGTCTACAACTGACACCACCGAAGATTTATCAAATCTCTTAGCCGGTGCATATCAGGTTATCATCACAGATGCAAATTCATGTAAAGACACTGTCAACTATAATCTTATTGAACCCTCAATAATTACCGATAATATCGTTACTGTAGCATCAACATGTTTTCTTCCGAATGGATCAGCACAAGTAAATGTTGCCGGCGGCGTTAGTCCATATTCATATCTATGGTCGAATAGTGACTTAACGAATATTGCCGACAGTCTTTTTACCGGAAGCATATCCGTTCAGATAACCGATTCTAACGGATGTATAAAAAATGACAGTGCAACTATCACCGGTTCACAACCATTCAGTGCAAATTATACAGTAACAAATGCATATTGTGCAGGAATAGATAATGGATCAGTTCAGATAATTCTTAACGGAGGCAATCCTCCTTATCAATTCTCCTGGTCGAATGGAGATATTGGTGATTTAGCTGACAGCCTGGGTGGCGGATATGCCGTTGTTAATTATACAGACCAAATCGGTTGCATGGGTGCTGACTCTGTTAACATCATTCAGCTTACAACACTTGCCTCATCAATTATTGCATCCAGCAATGTTTCCTGCAATGGAATGAATGATGGATTTGTTACCGTATCACCTGTGAGTGGCGGAGCACCACCTTATCTTTATTCATGGTCTAATGGCGATGCAGGTATTACAGCTGATTCGTTAAGCGGAGGAAATGTCACTCTGACTATTTCAGATGCAAATAATTGCAACATCACATTCAGCGCAACTATTATTGATCCACTGCCTTTGACATTGTCTGTTACTGCGCAGTCGCTGACATGCGATGGCAGTCGGGATGGAGTAATTCTTGCAACTGTTGGAGGAGGTACTCTGCCTTATACTTATAGCTGGACACCTTCCGTTAGCACAGACTCTATTGCAGCTAACTTAAACGATGGTTATTACCAGCTGACGTTAACTGATTTCAGGAATTGCATACAGATGGCATCTGTAAATGTTGGCATTGGCGATTGTGATCTTTCTCTTCCTTCAGGATTTTCTCCTAATGGTGATGGAAGAAATGACATATACGAAATTCATGGACTAAGTAAATTTCCTAAAAATACATTTCAGGTCTTTAACCGTTGGGGTAATGAAGTATTTTCAGTCGTAAACTATTCGAATACAGAGTGGCATGGCCAGAATTCGCATGGAGAAAATCTTCCGGAAGGAACTTATTATGTCATGTTCAAAGTGAAGGATAGCGATGTAAGTAAATATACCTTCGTTGATCTTCGTCGTTAACGAGCTTTAAAAAATCTTTTTTTGTGAATCAGGAAATTGTCGAAAGAAAATTCCTGATCAACAATCAGAATATATGCTCACTACTATATTCTCGTAATTCGTTTACTTACCTTTTGATTGTCGAAGATAAGTGTAAAACAATATGTTCCCGGTTGTATTTTACCATTGTCTTTAAAGACATGGACATTCTTTCCCTGAGGTGCTTCGTAACTTTCTGTGTTTAGCAAATTCCCGTTATCGTCCGTGAGCAAAATCCACACTCTTCCGGTCTTAGGAAGAAAGTATGAGATGTCACAGCTGTTACCAAACGGACTTGGACTTACTCTTTCTATGGATAATCCTTTTTCAGATTTGAATTTTATCGCAGATAAAGAATGGGAAATAAATTTTCCATTCTTAAATGTTTGTTTTAGTCTGTAGTAAACCAATGGTGTCGTTGCA
>JAYURB010000291.1:0-3413 GCA_043756425.1 Bacteroidota bacterium | reverse complement strand
GAAACTTCAAAGTCTCGTGATTCAAAATAGGATACAAGCATAAAATAAATCAAAATTAATTCCTAAGACATAAAAGTAGTTGTTTTTATCCACGCTTTTACTGTTAAAGTATTTAACTTTTGATTTGAAAAAAAAGTTTTGACAAGAAGTAAAAAAGAAT
The DNA here is from genome assembly GCA_043756425.1 of Bacteroidota bacterium. Taxonomy (GTDB): domain Bacteria; phylum Bacteroidota; class Bacteroidia; order AKYH767-A; family 2013-40CM-41-45; genus JADKIH01. The sequence continues at coordinate 3,253 of JAYURB010000291.1, read as the reverse complement.
CCGGTCTGTGATTAAACCGGATTCCTTTTTGAAAAATTTAAATTTGAAAATAGATAGTAGGCTTTGCAATATTTTAAAAGCACAAAACTATTCAATCCCCCTTAGAAAACGCTAAGGCCCAAATGGAGTTATACGATGAAGATTTAAGGGTAGTTTATTTTCAAGTATTGATAAGTCCGTAGATTCAGTATAGTAATCAAAGTTTATATCTCCGTCGCTATAAATTGTTTCAAACTGACGTGCTAATATTCCTAAACTGTTGATGTCGTTTGCATTAATACCATTATCCTGATTAACATCGCCGGTATAAATTACATAGACTCCATTTACTAGTTTCATATTATTGCCGTATGCTTTAGATAAGGTATCGGTAAAGTTATAGGTAGTGTCATCACCTGCATAAAGAATTTCCCTGCTCCATGTTTCAAGACTGTTTCTGTGTTTGACGATTATATAGTATAGACTGTTAACAACAGAACCGGGTAGCCAGATTGTAGCATAACCGTTTACACTAATTGCAGTTTTAATATTAAATTCTTGCACGGTATCGGGAGTAATTAGCTTTATGTAAATTGAATCAGCAATTGTATCCGCAGGATTTATAAATGGAGCCATTGTTCCCGTAGTGCTGTTGTAAAGTCCCTCAATAAATGCTTTTACTATTAATCCGTTATCTCTGATTTCTGAAAGAAAGGTGCTCGGAGGACATGTAGTATTATAACCCGCGCCGTTTCCGGGTAATACAGCCCAGTAATAATTTCTGAATGATGACATTAAACCGGTATTCACGAAAGTATCTGTGGTTATAGTTAATACATTTACCGGAGGATTTACAACATCAAACAATACTTTGTAGTTGGTCGCTCCCTGAACCGGTTCCCATAATAAATTGATACCATCTAATGAAACTCCCGTGTCCCCTGAAGGAGGAAGTAGGAGTTGTGAACAGGTTGGAGTAGGGGAAGTAACTGCAACAGAAAAACTGCCGGTTCCCGCTCCCGAGACAGCATGGTAAACCCTGATATAATAGGTGCTATTAAGTGTAAGTCCTGTTGCTGTTAATGTTTCCTGTATTCCATTACCCCAAAAGTTAACACAATTTATTGGTGTTAAACTGCCGCAAGTTCCACTGAAGAGTTGAATGACACCATTAAAACCTACATTACTATTCAAGAGTATAGTTTCAGTGGTGTTTATAGCAGTGAATTTATACCAAACATCATCATCCGGGAAAGTTCCTGCAACAGAACAAGCCGGAATGCCTGCCGATGCTGTAGCCCCTAAAGTTGAAGTACCTGCAACGAAATTTGCAATTGCTGAAACCGGTAAAAGAATACTTGCACTGCATTCATCGTTAACCGGAGGGAGAGGAGGCGCACTAATACATATAGAAAAATCCCCACTGCTGTTGGAACCCCAGCTTGCTCCTTTGTTATATACACGCACAAAGTAAGTTTGTCCTATAGTAAGAGTTGCTGTATTAATAGTTTCAATTCCTCCTGTTCCAAAATTATTTGCACAGCTTAAAAGTGTGTTAGAATTATTGAATAATTCAAGTGTAGGGTCGTAATTTCCTGATCCGATAACTTTTATTTGTGTAATTGAATTCGCTGCAACAAAAGAAAACCAAACATCATCATCTGCCAGGGTTGATCCTGCAGAAGAACATACTGCCACTCCGGAATTAGTTGCATTTGCACATGAATAAACCGTGCCACAAATTCCAACACATGGACTAGGGTTAACGGTTAACGCTATTGCATTAACCTTGTTATCGTTGGAGGGTGCTAAAGAAGCAGGTGGTACGTAAGGTGTATACGTTCCGGGAACAAATCGAATCTTTGAATTACATTCAGGAATTTTGTTTAACTGAAAAGATGGAGTTAAACCAAAATTTCTTGTAGCTACAGTTAATTGATTCAAAACTTGACCCGCTGTAGGAGGTGTACTAATTGTTGCTGCATTGAGTCCGCAGCTGTATGAATAATTCAGATTTGACAAACCATCAAATCCCTGCATGTTTCCATAAATATATTCAATTTCTTTCGTGGTTTCATACAGTTTTACCTGAAAATTGAAATCGGTCCCAGAGCTATTAAATGCTTCAAAATTTACCCATTCTATCGTTAGAATTCTAGTGGGCGCTACTCCTGATAATTCATACTTAATCGAATTATCGAGTAATAATTGCGTACCACCATTTCCCTGACAATAAATATCATCCCAAAATGGTGCTAAAGTAAGAGGAGAAGTTGGAGCCACTCCGTCTGATAGTGAACTGTTTGAATAACCATAAGGACTTATACCCTGACCTGTAGCAGCACTTCCTGTATTAAATGTTAAGAATCCATTTGTTGAAACAAGGAATGATGTATAGGTATTACCACTATAAACAAAGTTAAATCCTATAGTAGTTGAATTACTTAGATTGTCGTCAGTATTGGTGAAATTATGCCATCCCGGTATGGAAGTTCCAGAGGAAGAAATTGAATTGAAAGTTACTCCGGTCGACCTGCTAACGTCATAATTTAACGATGCAGTAGTAAATGAAATTGTCGCACATCCTACCGTAAGTAAGCCACTATTTTGAGGTACAACCCTCCAAAAATAAACTGTATTAGGTGTCATTGGAGAAGGCGTATAAGTCGTTCCAACTTGATTCGTAGAAACCAAAGGCGGACTTGCAGCTGTGCCAAAATAAACATCATAACCTGTTGTTACTCCTGAACCGGCAGCCCACGATAATATTGCATTAACAGAAATACCAACTGCAGATGAGGCAGGCGATTGACTTATAACACAACCCGGTGCTGCTTTAGTTGTAAATTGAATGGTTGTGCATGTTGTTGGTTTCGCCCCATTATTACTCGGAACAACCTTCCAGAAATAAACTGTATTTGCTGTTAGAGCCGAAGGTGTATAGGTTGTACCGGCCTGATTTGTTGAAACCAATGGCGGACTTGCTGCCGTGCCAAAATATACATCATAACCGGTTGTCGTTCCTGTTCCTGCTGTCCATGATAATGTTGGCGTAAGAGTAATATTTGTTGACGAAGCGGCCGGGCTAACATAATTGACACATCCCGGAGCAACAGCAGTTGTGAATTGAATAGTTGTGCAACTTGCCGGCTGAACTCCATTATTATTTGGAATTACTTTCCAGAAATAGACAGTATTGGGTGTAAGTGCAGATGGGGTATATGTAGTACCCGCCTGATTCGTAGAAACCAATGGTGGACTGGCTGCTGTACCA
>JAYURB010000290.1:0-3414 GCA_043756425.1 Bacteroidota bacterium | reverse complement strand
TTGGTGGTTTTCAAAAACAATATCAGGTTAACATTGACCCGTATAAACTTGTTTACTATAATATCTCCATGATGGATGTCCTTCGTTCCATCAAGAGCAATAACAATGATGTCGGTGGTAGAAAGTTTGAGATGAGCGATATGGGATACATTGTTCGGGGACTTGGCTACATCAAGTCTAAAGAAGATATAGAAAATATAGCTGTGGGACGTGAAGGTACATCGCCCATTACACTTGGAATGGTTTCATCAGGAATACAAATGGGAGGTGATTTAAGACTCGGAATATTCGATGAGAATGGTGAAGGCGAGGCTGTGGGTGGTATTGTTGTAATGAGATATGGCGAGAATGCGGATGAACTCATCAAAAGAATTAAAGTAAAGCTAACTGATATCGAAAAAGGATTGCCTGCCGGTATAAAATTTAATACGGCATATGACCGGAGTGAGTTAATTGAGGCAGCAATGTCGTCTGTGAAGAAAACAATTACCGAAGAAATGATTGTAGTTTCATTGATCGTATTACTATTTTTATTTCATTGGCGTAGTGCTTTAGTCATCATACTGCAGATACCTGTATCGATTGCAGCAAGTTTTATTCTTCTCCAGGCTTTCGGAATCACATCAAACATCATGTCAATAACTGGTATTGCACTTGCAATTGGTGTAGTGGTTGATGATGGAATTATGATGGTAGAAAACGCATATAGACATCTGGCCGACAGACAAAATACAATTGACTAATGGAGAACGGAAATAAAATATCAGAGGAGAAACGGCTTAAGATAATTGAGCAGGCTTGCCAGCAAATTGGTAAAGGTGCTTTTTATTCAACAATCATTATAGTTGCTTCTTTCCTTCCGGTTTTCCTACTTACCGGTCAGGAAGGAAAATTGTTTTCGCCACTTGCCTGGACCAAAACATTTATTCTATTGATTGATGCCTTCGTTGCAATAACACTCGTACCTGTACTCGCCTCATTCTTCCTGAAAGGTAAGTTCAGAGGAGAGAATAAAAATCCAATTAACAGAGGATTACTAAGAATTTATTCTCCGATTGTTAAATGTTGTTTAAGATGGCGAAAGACAACCATTGGAATAAATTTAATGGCATTACTCATCAGCATTCCCATGATACTTGATATGGGAACGGAATTTATGCCACCATTAGATGAAGGAAGTATTTTATTCATGCCGGTTACTCTGCCTAATGTTTCCAACTCAGAAGTTAAAAGACTGCTTCAGGTCCAGGATAAAATAATTAAATCGGTGCCGGAGGTAACTAATGTTTTGGGTAAAGCAGGAAGAGCTTCAACTGCTACAGATAATTCTCCCATAAGCATGATTGAGACAATTATTCTGTTAAAGCCCAAATCAGAATGGAGAACAGGACTTAGTAAAGAAGATATCGTCAATGAATTAAATGCAAAACTTCAGATACCCGGAACAGTTAACGGCTGGACCCAACCAATTATCAACCGGATAAATATGCTATCGACTGGAATACGTACAGATGTTGGAGTAAAAATAATGGGTGACAATCTTGATACTATAAATCAGATTGCACAAAGAGTAAAACAAGCATTGACGGGAATGAATGGCGTGAAAGATTTATATGCAGAGCCAATTCTGGGTGGACAGTATCTCGATATCAAAATTAAACGAAATGAAATCGGAAAATATGGACTCAGTGTCGATGATGTAAATATGGTTATCGAATCTGCTATTGGTGGAATGAATCTCACTACAACTATTGAAGGCAGGCAAAGATTTACAGTTAATGCAAGACTTGCACAAGACTATAGGCATTCTATTGAGGACATTAAAAGGATACCCGTTCAGACAATGAGTTTCGGTCCAGTTCCTCTTTCTGAGGTGGCAGATATTAATTTAACGGAAGGACCGCCTATGATACAATCGGAAAATTCATTATTAAGAGGAACCATTTTATTTAATGTGCGAGATCGGGACCTAGGTAGCACGGTGAAGGATGCCCAGAAAAAAATTGATGAGACAATCAAAAAACTTCCACGAGGGTATTTCATCGAGTGGAGTGGACAATGGGAAAATCAGATTCATGCTGCCAATACATTAAAAATTATTTGTCCGATTGTTTTAGGAATTATTTTACTCGTATTGTTTATGGTTTACAAATCACTCAGGGAAGCATTCTTCAGTTTGATTACAATTCCATTCGCTTTGATTGGAGGAGTATTCATGGTTTACTTCTACCATGTAAATCTTTCTGTTGCTGTTGCTGTCGGTTTCATAGCCCTCTTCGGAATTGCCGTACAGACAGGAATCTTCATGGTCATTTATCTGCATGAATCGATGCATGAATTGATAAAACTAAAAGGTAATTCGCGAGAGACAATTACCGATGATGACTTGCGTGAATACATCTATCGAGGAGCTTCACAGCGGTTAAGACCAAAGATGATGACAGTAGCAGTAATGTTGTTAGGGCTTGTTCCAATATTATGGTCTAAAGGTGTCGGTAGCGATGTGATGATTCCTATTGTATTGCCAATGATTGGCGGAGTGTTCACTTCATCGATTCACATTCTTCTCACAACACCTGTAGTCTTTGAAATGGTCAAGAAATATGAATTAAACAAATATGGTAAAATGGATATGGTTGAATCCGCAGTCACATATTAAAATGAAAAATAGAATATTATTTCTTTTCCTGATATACCTGACTAACACTTGCCGGGCGCAAGTTCTATCGCTCGATTCAATATTATCGAGGATGGAAAAAAACAATCCCGCATTACTTTCTAATTCAAATAAAATTGCCGGTGCAGATGCACGAGTTAATTCTGCAAGGAGTTGGCCATCTACTACTGTTGGAGTGCAAGCTGGGGAAAACCCTTATTCGTTTGATTTCAAGAATAGCACTTATAAGGCGATGCTATTAATAGAGCAATGGTTCCCGAATGGACAAAAAAATAAAGCAAATGAAGAATATCTTAAATCAATTTCCGGAATTAAAAAATACGATTATGAATACCTTAAAAATCAGATTTTCTCCAGAGCAAAGCAATCTTTTTATGAACGATATATTTCGGAGAGTAAAATTAATATTCTCCAAAGCAATATTGAATTGATGCAGGCGATGATAGATATTAATGAACGATATCTAACAAGCGGAATGGGAGATTTGAGTTCCATATACAAGATGCGAGCAAGACTTGCAGATGCCAAAACTATGTTATTGCATGAGAATAATATGGTGAAAACACTGACTATCACATTAAATTATATGATGAATCAAGAAATGATTTCTGAATTTGAAATCGATACCAATAGAATTATAAAGAGATATTCAACTGAATCATTGTTAGCCTTCCTGAATGATTCTGTTGCTTTAGTACGAAGTGATGTCTCAAAAGCTTCTCAGGAAATCACTTCAA
>JAYURB010000289.1:0-8178 GCA_043756425.1 Bacteroidota bacterium | reverse complement strand
CCATCCTCACAAATAAGGACGTGAAAAGCATCTGCATGTTTGAGTATATTTTTTCGTGTCCGTTTTGGACTAATACTTATTAGGTAATGGTATAAAACAACAAGGCACATTCATAAATAATCACCAAGTTCTTTAAAAAGGAAATTGATAAAAGAAAAATGACATCAATTACTTTTGAGGATGTGTTTCAATCCATTGCTGGTTGAAAGATTTAGAAGCTATTACGGGCAATTCACGTCTGTCGCCCCAGGCGGATTTGAAAAAATTCTTCATTACAAAATTTTTAATTCGGGAACCTCCTTTATTCATCATCTTACGGCTAAGCATGGCTTTTTTCCAGATGGTGAACATGAATTTCTCTGATCTATTATTCAGATGCTGATCGACAGAATCTCGTCTGTTGTATAATAAAAGTTTATGTAAATCAATTTTAACCGGACAAACCTCTGTGCACCGACCACATAAAGAAGATGCAAAACTCAGGTGTTTGAATTTATCCATTCCTTCGTAATGCGGCGTAATTACTGATCCAATCGGACCGGAATAGGTTGAACCGTAACTGTGTCCTCCCACTCCTTTATAAATTGGACAGGCATTTAAACAAGCGCCGCAACGAATGCAGGATAAAGCTTGTCGCTGATCGGGGTTTGCCAGTAATTCAGTTCGGCCATTATCCAATAGGATTACATACATTTCATCAGGACCGTCAATTTCATTCTCCTGGCGCGGGCCTGAACTGATGGAATTGTAAACAGTTATATTTTGTCCTGTGCCATGTGTTGCAAGAAGAGGCCAGAAAATATCCAGGTCGGAAATTGAAGGAATGATTTTTTCTATGCCGGCAATGGCAATCTGCAAGCGCGGAAATGAAACAGACATTAATGCATTGCCTTCATTTTCTGTAACACAAATAGAGCCTGTATCAGCTATAATAAAATTCGCACCGGTAATTCCTGCATCAGCCTGCTGGTATTTTGCGCGGAGTTTTTCTCTTACAAAAGCAGTTATTTCTTTTGGCGTGCTTGACAGCGGAAGATTGTATTTCTCGTTAAATGTTTTTGCAACATCCTCTTTGGAAAGATGCATGGCAGGAGTTACAATGTGGTATGGATGTTCGTTTCGCAGCTGCACAATAAATTCGCCCAAGTCTGTTTCAATGGATTCTATACCTGCTTCTGTTAAAGAACTGTTTACATGAATTTCTTCCGTTGTCATTGACTTGGCTTTGACAACAGATTTAGCATTTGCTTTTTTAAGAATGATAAGGAGTTCCTTTATGGCTTCGTCGGCATTGCTGGCCCAAATAACCTTTCCGCCGCGTTTGGTAAAATTAGTTTCAAATTCTAAAAGATACTTGTCGAGGTTTTCAATCACTTTTGACTTCAACGAAGCGGCACGTTGCTTGGCAGTTTCAAGATCACTGTATTGGTGTTTTCCTTCTACAACTTTTTTATCGTACTGAAGAATATTAAAAGCAAGTTTACGTCGGTGTTCTTTATCGAAAACCTTTGCTTCTGAATCTGCTAAAAACTGGTTTGATTGAATGGACATTAAGAGTGAAATATAAATCTCTGCAAATTTTATTAGTTGCAGAAAAGCGGATTAATAATTTAAATTCAGCAGGAGTAATCCATCAATTGAAGAATTAAACTTTTGCTGTTTCATGGATATTTACTTCAACCTGGGTTTTAAGTAAATCTTCAATTGTTTCGCGGCGGCGTATGAGACGTGGAGCTCCGTCGCCGATTAATACTTCGGCAGGACGCAGACGGGAATTATAATTGTTACTCATGGTATAGCCATAAGCGCCGGCATTCAAAATAGCCAATACATCGCCTTCACGCACTTCATTTAGTTTCCTGTCCCAGCCGAAGGTGTCTGTTTCGCATATATATCCTACAATGGTATAAATTCTGTTTTTACCTGAAGGATTGCTGATATTTAGAATATGATGAAATGCATCGTAAAACATAGGACGAATAAGATGATTCTGTCCTGAGTCGACGCCGACGAAAACAGTAGCCATTGTTTGTTTAACGGTATTAACTTTCACGAGCAGCACACCGGCTTCACTGATAAGGAATTTTCCCGGTTCAAACCACAACTCGAGGTCTCTGCCGTAAGAAGTACAAAAGGTTTTAAATAACTCCGTAAATTCCTTTGATAGCTCTTCAATGTCCGTTACATAATCGCCTTCTTTATAAGCAACTTTAAAACCGCTGCCGAAATCGATAAATTGCAGATCGGGAAAACTTTTTGCAGCATCGAACATTAGCTCAGCCATTCTAATAAAGACAGAGCTGTCAAGAATTTCCGAACCGGTATGAATATGCAGTCCGTTTATCTTCATATTACAAGTAGAAACAATTCTTTCTATGTGACGAAGCTGGTAAATTGATATTCCGAATTTCGAATCGATATGACCTGTTTGTATATGACTGTTTCCACCTGCAGCAATATGAGGGTTGAGGCGAATGCAGCAAGAAACTTTATTGCCGTATTCGTGGCCGAATTGTTCTAAGATGGAAATGTTATCGATGTTAATGATTAAACCCAGCTCAACAGCAGCCTTTATCTCTTCAAAAGAAACACAATTTGGAGTAAATAAAATATCGGATGCATTATAACCGGCTTTGAGTCCTATGAGGGCTTCTTCAATGGAAACTACATCCAGTCCTGCGCCCAGTTCACGCAGGTATTTCATCAGGACAAGATTTGTATTTGCTTTACAAGCGTACTTAATCTTTGTAGTAACTCCTTTAAAAGCTTTGCTTAAACGAGTGTATTGTCTTTTAATGGTTTCTGCATCGTATACATAAAGAGGTGTTCCGAATTGTTTTGCAACTGATTCGAGGTTGGCATTTTGTAAAACGGGGTAGTTGTCTTCAAATAACATGATACGAAAGTAGGGAAAAATGATAAGAAGATATCAAAAAAAACAAATACAAAAATATGTAATTATTTTACGTGTTTTTTGTTTGAATTAGCTATTGCAAGGGGTGGGAATAAATTTGGTGTTGGGGTTTTTAACACAGAGAAATAAAAAACTCTAAAGTCTGATATTCAACATTGCTAATCCGCGCGCTTCTTGTATATAGGGACAGTGCTGCAGGGTTCGCCATACATAATACTTTTGGCAAGGGGACGTAAAAATGCAGTAAGTTTTACATAAACAGATAAAGGAACTTCAACTTTAGAGCAGCCTTTAATTACGATTCGCTGATCTTTAAAATCGTTTGGATTAAAACGGGAGATGACTTCTTCAAAAATATCTTCTTCAAGTTTTTCGAGGCTTCCAAAAGCAATCTTTTTTGCATAAGGTTCCAGGTGAGTAGCAATTAGCATGAAAGCCCAGGTTGGAATGATAGCATCGGCGGAACAGGTAATTGCCACAAACTTATTTTCATATTGTTTCCAGTTGTGCTTTTGAATGAATTCGCGGAAATCCTTTTCTTTAAGTATAATTTCTTCAAAAAGCCATCCTTTAATATCAAATAAAACTCTGTCGCCGGGAGCATAATATTCTTCCAGGTCAATGGTGATCAATCCACTTTGAGCGACTTTATTGATAATTTCCATGGGAAATGAATTCGGATTTTACTTACTGCAAGGTACAAAAATGAGAGGAATAAACTAAGGTTTAAAAATATTAAAACAAAAATCCGGAATAGATAAGAGTACTTCACAAAGAGTGAATAAATCTCGATCTATTCCGGACTTAAATATTTTCAATCAGGTTATTATTCCTGAATCAAAATCTGCTTAGTAAATACCATTCCTTTTTTAATAAAGGTAACATTATAAATACCACCTGTTAAACCATAAGTATTAAAAGTGATATAATCCTTTTTGACATTCTGCATTTGGCCGGTGCGAACTTCACGACCCAGCATATCGTTAATACGAATTATAAGATCGGTTCTTTCCGTAAAATCAAAAGCGCAATTAAGAATATGGTCTTGATAATTTGTGTAAAGTGTAACCCCATTTTCAAAATCGTAGTCAGAAATGCCATTACCAGCATCTACAGTAATTGTAATATCATCAATTAGAATATTAAAAACCGTTGCAGCAGCGCCTGTTTCAATTCCACTAAATTCAATGGTATGAATACCTGTTGAAATGTTTCCCAGAGACACAGTTACAGGAGCATAAGCACTTCCGTAACCAACAGAATCATCGCCAAGTTTAAACCAAATCAAATTACCATCAAGAAATGCACTAAGTGAATCAGCCGAAACTCCTGTTAAGGGAAGGATAAGCCAAAAATTTAATGAACCAATACCGGCAGTTGTAACATTAAAAGATTGAGTAAGGGTACCTTGTTCGCCTGCAGGTCCTACCCCGCCAAACCAGGCAAAATAAGTTCCGCTATGGGGACCACAAGGTCCACCGCAAATGCCACAGTTTGCAATATCACATAGAACTGTAGGGAAGGTAGTGGAAGTAGAAGCCCAATCACTTGATCCAGCGCCTGTAGCTTCCAGGCTGGTATCAACAAGTACTTGTGTTTGTCCATTTGACAAACATGGGAGAATTGCCATTAAGGCAAAGAAGAGTAGTTTTTTAATCATAACGAGAGGTTTTAAATTTTTTATAAATTTATAAATAAATTTATAATGTCAAACCTCCTGATTAAAAATATTTTCTTCTTAAATTTTAATTTTAGAGCATATGGACACTAGTTAATTCTTTATAAATTTACCTGTAGCAACCACTTCATTCAATTTATCGACCAGTTTAACAACGTACATACCCGGCGGAAAATCAGAAACATCGGCCCTATTAGTATTTACAAGGTTTTTCATCTCTTTTCCAACGATAGAAGTAATAATAAGTCCGGTAAACTGATCGTCACATTTAATATTTATTACATCAGTAGACGGGTTAGGATAAATTCTTGCCGTGAGAGGTCCCGATTTATTCCGTAGAGAAATCATTTTAGTATAATCAGCAGAGCCGCTAATACCGGTTTGTTTTATTCTGTAATACGAAAACCCATCGGGACAATTTATATCAGTGAAAGAAAATGAATGCTGAAATTCAGAAGATCCAATTCCTGCAACTGCACCAATTTCTTTAAATGTTTGCGTATCCTCGCTTCTTTCAACAATAAAATTTGTATAGTTGGATTCAACAGAGGGAGTCCATTTTAAGATATTATCATTCTTCTCATTATAGCCTTTGATATCTGTTACTGAAACAGGGTTTGCGGCTTGAGTTAAATCGAAAATGTTTTGCATGCAAGGAGAAAGATTGGCAAAAGAAGGAGTACCATTGAATATAGAAAATCCTTCATCCCACTCCCAATAAGCAAAAGGGATTTGATAATTGTCTAAGTTGGTTTTTACGCATTCAATATAACGGCAGCGACTATCGTCATTGGGAGTAAAAGCGCTGTAGGTGCCGAATTCACCGCACCATAATGGAACATTATTCGTTAGAGCGAAGGAAGCAGCTATACCCAAAGCATTGGCAATGGATTGACACGTGCCTTCCTGATAATAGTAATTATAAGCGCCTTCACCATGAGTTCCAATAACGAGAGGGTTCATAGGAGGCATGGTTGCGCTATTATAGGGGAAAGGAATTCCTGTAGTAGCGAGATCAGGCCCGCTCCAGGTGGCGCCTTGGTGCGTGAAGATATACGGTTCGTAGAAATGGAAATTGTAGATGATATTATCATCAGGCAGAACACCCATTTCGTTTAACTTATAAAGACTGTTCCATTCTGTAGAGCCTACGATGAATGTATGGTTAGGAACAATAGGGCGCATGCTGTCAATCAAAGCAATTGCAGCAGTTCTCCAATGAGCGGTAGATAAATCAAAAGGCTCATTATACAATTCGAAGAAAACTTTATCGGGATTTGTATTGGCGTAACGAGTAGCAACTTGTTTCCAGAGTTCGATTACACGAGGCAGTTCCGTATAAAAATTTGAATCGAATAAGACGCCATGATGGTAAACAATAATTAAGTTCATGTTTAGTTCAGCGCACCAGTTAATTACACTGTCAATATTTACAAAATAGCTTGTTGAATCAAAAGTATAAGGAGCAATACGGTCTTCCCATTTATCGAAAGTAACAGGGAGGCGTAATGTTTCAAATCCGAGCGAGGCCATAATTTGCAGCTGTTGTTTAACACGGAAAAGCTGGGAGCGATCGAGGTAATCAGCATAATTTATTGAAGCACTACCCATCCAATATTGTTCGAGCCAGGAGTAGTTCATACCCTCGCGCAATGTCAAGGACCGGGCTCTTGCAGGAGAAGTTGCCATACCATTGAAAGATAGTAAAAATAAAAGTGTAACGATAGATATGATTTTCATTACGCTTGTAATGAATTTGGTTTTTTTGTTCAAGAAGCTAGTATTGATTTGCATAAAGACAATTTAGTCCTGCGAGAAAAGGGAATTGAGAAAAAACAGGTCGCTTCATTTACAATACAAAAACCATAATCATTGAAAATCGGTAAAATTGAAATGATTTTTAGTAAGAGACAAAAAATAATGAACGACATAAGTGAAAACTTACATTTTCATTTTAAAAAAAAGAGGCCAATCAAGGAGATGAAAAATGGCACTTTGTTTTACTAGACGTCATTCAAGTGCTCACCGATACGCCCAATCCAAGCGATTACATAAAGAAAATGCGTAAACGTGATGTGGAACTTTCCAAAGGGTGGGGACAATTTGTCACCCCCCTTTCAGTTGACACTATTGGCGGTAAACAGAATTTGAATTGTGCCAATGCAAAAAGACTTCTGCGTATAATTCAATCTATTCCATCACCGAAAGCAGAACCATTTGAAAATTTGGTTTGAGATGATAATGAAAACAATGATCGTTTCATTCTGATTTAAAATTTATTCTATTTAATTAAGAGAAGTGATACTATTTATCAAATCGGTTGATTTTACCCTTAACTTTTCAGGCTATAAACTGATTGGATTATGGGGGATAATAATTTTAGTGGAATTAAACCAATGCCACAATGCACCTATCATGAATTAGCATTAAAAGCCTATACAGAATTATTACGGTTAAAAAATTACAGTAATAATACGATAGTCAATTACAAAAACTGGTTTCTGATATTTCTTCAGAGTTTTTCGGATAGAAGACCTTCGCAGATAAGTAAGGATGAGGTTCTGGACTTCATGAATAAGTTCAGGAACAGTCCGAAGTGGAGTGCGACAACACAGAATCAGATGATCAACGCCATTAAATTTTTTTACGAGAAAGTTTTAAAGCGCCCGCCTGAAATGTACGATTTACCCAGGCCTAAAAAGCCATTTCAGTTGCCGACAGTCTTTTCGCCTCAGGAGGTTTTAGCCATAATAAATGCGACAGAAAACATAAAACACAGAACGATACTATGTCTTGCCTATGCCGGTGGATTGCGAATAAGTGAAATAGTAAACTTGAAAATAAAAGATATAGACAAACAACGAATGGTAATTAACATTAGGCAAGCCAAAGGAAAAAAAGACCGAATAGTAATGTTAAGTGAGAAGCTTTTGAACATGTTCAGGGAATATTATATAGCCTATAAACCCAAAGAATGGTTGTTTGAGGGAGCATCCGGGGGAGAATACAGTGTAAGGAGTATTTCCAAGTTTTTCAATGACTGCAAAAAGAAAGCAGGAGTAAATAAGAAAGGCGGCATACATTGTTTTCGACACAGTTTTGCAACCCACTTATTTGAAGGAGGAACGGATTTATTGACAATAAAAGAGCTTTTAGGGCACAGCAGTCTGCGCACAACTTTAACTTATACCCACGTCAGCAAAAAGCATATAGGCAATATTCAAAGCCCCTTCGATAAATTAGATGATAAATAGGCCAAATTATAGAAGTGCCATAATTTTTCAAGCGAACTTAGATTTGTTCCTTAATTCTACTATATTTGGTGTTATTAATGCACCTTTAGATGGGTAAAGGTGCGTATACTTAATTGTTAGCGTTCAGCATCTGCTTCGAATCAAGTCCGCAGCTTAAAGAACCTTTTCTATTTCATATCAAGTTGCCGCCCGCCCTCAAAATGTTACAGGTGTAATGAGTGCGTGATTTGAAATGCGTTTTGCCAAATAATGGTTTGAGTCCCGCAGGTAAAATTGTTTGCGGGTTGTGAGTTGGTTTACCCGCGTAAATTGTATTAGTGTTTTAATCTCGC
>JAYURB010000288.1:0-3422 GCA_043756425.1 Bacteroidota bacterium | reverse complement strand
GATATTTTTCATGATTCTTGAGTTGTATTACTAGTTGATTCAAATCTGTATCAAAAAATTTATGCTCAAAATCTCCAATACATACGTCCTGAATAGACGATAATCCACCCTCCCACAAAAACTTTGTCTTCCATGCCAGATTAACATAGAAGAGAATACGGGGAGTATCACCATTGGGATGAATATGGTATTCAGAAAAAAATGATTTTCTCTGTGAATGACACAAAGAGCAACTCAATCCATTACTTGAAATAATATGATGTTAGTCAGCAAAAGAATATTTTAGCTTACAGCCAATTATTGAAATCAATGGGATTGCAATTAAAATTAAACGTATCAATGCATAAGGTAACGCATATTTTGCCCCGGGGGCCAATACAAAAAAATCGAAGAGCCCTCTGTATACCTAAACAGCATTATTTATTATAAAAAAAGGAAATGGATTAAAAAATACGGCTGACGCCAGGCAAGAGACCCCTTGATTTCCCCTCTTGCAAGACTATCCACCGGTGGGCGGACAGCATGAATAAATACACGAATGACTTTATTCCAAAGTATATTTCCAACTGCATATATGCCGGATAATATATTGAAGTCAGGATTGGTTGTTCAATATTCAAACTCATAAAAACCTATCCTTGAAACGTTCAGGTTTTGTGAATACAGATTATCTCGCAATGAAAACTATTTTAATAAAAGAACCGGCTTATATGCAATTGCAAATCTAAACAGGAAAAATAATCTTTGACTATTTAAAAAAACATCATTGTTATTGCCAGTAATGATGGTATGTACGGCAGGGTAAGAGGGAAAACCGTACGAACTTGAGGCGCAAGCCCATTTTTTCATACTTAAGCTTGATTACAAGCGATTAAATATGCTGGTCTTTTTACTATTAGAAGCCCAAGGGCAGAGTATATATCCTCCTGCGCCCAAAGGATTTGTATTGTACATTGTTTTACCACCTGAAATTGAAATCATAAAACCAAACCGTTTGTAGTATAGAATCAATATTTCACCAGCTTTAACATCATATTTTTATCTGATGCCTTTATTCTTAAAAAGTAAATTCCATTTGCAAAATCGGACATATTGTCGATAGTAATAGAGTTTATTCCTTCGGAAGCTTTGTGTGTTTCGTATTTGACAATTACTCCAGAAAGGTTAATTACGTTAAGTTCAACCTGACTTTCATTTCTTAAATAAAAATCAATTTTAATTTTATCTGAAAATGGATTAGGACTTGCGTCAATAATGAAGCTAGTTAAGTCATTCTGTTTATGCCATACAAAAACAGGAGGGTAGGTTTGCGACTGTCCATCGTAATCGACCTGACTTAGTCTGTAATAATTACCGTTTTGCAATGGAGCTTTATCATCAAATTGATAATACTGAGTTATTGTAGAGTTACCTGCTCCAATAATTTTTGCAAGAAAATGAAAGTCATAACCATCTCCGCTTCTTTCTAAAATAAAATAATCATTATTAATTTCTGAAGCAGTACTCCAGGAAACTCTTACAATATTTTCATTTTCTTCAGCGGATAAACTAAGAAGTGTTACAGGTAAATTACCGGTACCATCGGTATATGGATTGCCTGGTATACCTGAATTTCCCGAAGCTCCCATTGTTGCTCCATTTGGAAGAAAGGGAGGCATTCTGCTTGATGTACCGTTTTTACCACCGATAGTTGATTTTACGAAAGTATTTGGAATGGATACGGAAATATAGCCCCCGCCGCCGCCGCCACCCGGACCCTGACTTTCGCCGGTGATGCCACAATCCTGATCTCCGCCTTTTCCACCTTTTGCATTTAATGTTAGATCAGCTAATCCGGTAATAATTGTTGAGAAAATTACAATTGATCCGCCACCACCTCCGCCGCCTGCAGCATCCTTTCCATAGGAAGAAAGTGCATCAGCACCATTTGCAATAATTGAACCTGTGCCGATCAGAGAATCTCTTGCTATAAAATAAATAACACCTCCTCCATTTCCTCCCCCTGAACCAAAGCCATCGTTTGAATCACCAGCTCCACCGCCGCCACCCATGAATATTCTGTTGCCGGAATTAAAAAGAGGTCTTCCGCCAAGTCCGCCAACATTTTGTCTGTTGTCGCCTGTATAAGCACTGTTACCCGGTTCGTAAATCATTGGATCTTTGTATCTGCGTCCGTAAGTATAACCACCCCTGCCTCCGCCGGAAGATACATTGGTATGAAAAAAAGGAAGGGCGCCATCAAGATCCCATGCTACTTTCCAAAAAGGATCGGTAACAGTATCCGGAATTCCGAATCCATTATAAGGAATGCCGTTGAAGCTGTTGGATCCACCGCCACCACCGGCATTATGATTATTTCCTCCACCACCACCATTGGCAGGAGCTCCGCGACCGTATCGTCCTCCTTCTCCATCGTAATCTGTTGTATCACCTGCAATGCCTTCTCCCTTTTCCGCTCCTGTTAATGGATTTGTAGTAGCGTAAACAGAATTGTTTGTTCCTAATGGACAACACGATGAAGTTTGTTTTAGCTTTCCGCCTCTGAAGCCTTTTCCACCGGCATCAATAATTCCATTTACTATTGTTTTTCCGCTTACTTCAATAGGAAGAACTCCGCCTGTATTACCATTCCAGGGCTGCGTTGTAATGGAAGCACCCGAATTAACAGTAAGTGATGAATAGCGTGGTACACGGATAATCTGAACCTTGCCCGAAACAGTATAGGAATTAATAAGGGGTGAGGCCAGATTTATTGTTGTACCGTTTGGAACACCGGACACCTGAACAAATTCAAATTTACCGGAATTATTATACGATACAATTGCTCCCCAAGTAGATGAGTTGGCATTAATCGTATTCATAATGGCGCCCCGCATTTGAATAATCATGATGAGCTCACCGGCAACAAGGTTACCGCCAAAACGACTGTTTGAATTTAACGAAGAACTTGCAACTGAAATAGAAACAGCACCGGCTGAAGTATTCGTTGAAAGATTAGTAAATTCATTCAGTATGGCATTGGGGGCTGAAACCACTTTTACTCCATGCATTCCCGGAGCTCCTGCGGAAATTAATGGTAATATGAAAAATAGTGTTATTAAAAAAAAGGCTTTAATTTTATTAATTCGAATACTTCTCGAATTATTATTTTCAAGTTCAGATAATTTTCTTTCTTTAAAATATAAAAAATTAAACATTTTTTGTAATGCAAGATGCTTGCAAATGTATGGCTTTCGATGTTTTGTTAGGAAAATATTCCATTATTTAATCACTATTTAAGTGTTAATTATTAATAATTAAATACAAGATTTTCATTTATTTCAGTGAACAATAATAAAATTAATGTCTATGATTACTGAGATTACATTAATAAAAGTAAAACAGACTCTTGCACTTGAAATAAATAAAAAACTATAAAGCGT
>JAYURB010000287.1:0-8193 GCA_043756425.1 Bacteroidota bacterium | reverse complement strand
GATTAGATTTTCCTTCAGAATTAATTTCCGGCATTGTTCGCAGTTCTTCCATCGGTCTTTGGGACATTCATCGCCTCCAATATGAATGTATTTTCCCGGAAACAAATCACATACTTCATCAAGAATACCTTCAAGAAAAACAAAGGTCTCTTCCTTCGGACAAAAAACATCTTTGTATACACCCCACGTTTTTCCAACTTCAAAAGGTCCACCTGTGCAGGAATATTCGGGATAAGAAGCTAGGGCAGCCTGTGCATGTCCCGGCATTTCAATTTCGGGAATTATTGTAATGTGTCTTTCAGAAGCATATTTTACAATACTGCGGATTTCATCTTTCGTGTAAAATCCGCCATAAGGAATTGAATCATATTTTACAGGCAAATCAAAAAAATGTCCTATTAATGTCCCCTTTCTCCAGGCGCCTGTTTCCTGCAACTTCGGATACTTTTTAATTTCAATGCGCCATCCCTGATCGTCGGTAAGGTGCCAGTGAAAGAAATTCATTTTATATTGGGCAAGATGATCTATGTATTTTTTAACTGATTGAACAGGAAAAAAATGCCGTGCAACATCAAGATGCATGCCTCTGTAACTGAACCGAGGTCCATCTTCCACAGTAAGACAGGGTATTTCTATTATTTTAACATTACCCGGGGGCAGTAGTTCAATCAGGGATTGCAATGCGTAAAACACACCGGCATTTTTTCCACCTGAAATTTCAATTGTACTTGTATCAATAACAAGTTTATAATTATCATCCGGGAGTTCTTGATTGTAAAAAATATTTAATTGATTAATTTTTCTTTCATTACTGCGAGATGTTTTAAGTCGAAAGTCGTATGATTTTTGGAGATAATCATTAAAAATTCTGATGTCGTCAGAAATTGACGGATCATTATAATTAATTATTGTTGCGGGATTTAATACAAAGTTGCCTTTGTTTGGTTGAATAAAACGAGGTTGGGGAATAAGTGGTATATTTTCATTCATAATCTGACTTTTGGCTTCATTCCGGAAAACAATATTCAGAATAATTAATATCAATGTTAGAATTTTACTTTTCATTTATATTTTTTGGAGTTTGAATTATTACTGATAGAGAAACACTATGCTAAAAAAAAAGAGAATCTTTCGATTCTCTTTAACAATGTAGATTTTTTTCCATTACTCTATTTTACGGACATTAATTGCATTTTGCCCTTTTTTTCCATCGATCAATTCAAATTCTACGCTGTCGTTCTCACGAATTTTGTCGACAAGACCGCTGTGATGCACAAATACCTCAGCATTGTTGTCATCAGTTACAATGAATCCATATCCTTTAGACTCATTGAAAAATTTTACTTTGCCTGTTTTCATTGTGGGTAATTAATTAATTGTTTTTGCAATGATGGTTGCTCCCGCACTTTCAACAATCACTGCATTTTTATTATTTATTGGCGGGATGACTGTGTCAAAGGTAAAATAATATTCTTTTTTAACAATATTTTAATGCGCTACTGTTCAAGCAATTGTCTCAAAAGCTGAGAAACTACTTTATTATCGGCTTTTCCGGCAAAATGTTTAGAAGCTATACCCATTAACTTTCCAAGGTCGCCGGGGCCTTTAGCATTGTTCTGTTCGATGAGTTTTTTTAAATCATTCCGAATATCATCTTCACTCAATTGACCCGGCAAATATTTTTCAATTACAGCAATCTCTTCCAATTCTGTTTTCGCCAAATCATCCCTGCCTTGTTGCTTATAAATGTCGATGGATTCCTTTCTCTGCTTAACAAGTTTTTGAAGCATTTTTAACTCGTCTTCATTTGAAACGACACCACTACCTGATGTTTTAGCCAGCAAGATAACCTGCTTTACAGCTCTTAAACTTCGCAAAGCTGCTTCATCCTTTTTTAGCATAGCCGCTTTTAGGTCGGCATTAATTTTTTCTTCCAATGACATAAGGTTGATTTTTTGTATAGTACAAATATCACAATTAAATTTCCAATATTCAATAATCAATCAAGCATAAAAAAACCCTCCATTCAGAGGGTTTTCTTTTAATGAAACATGAAAATAAAACTTGCATTAATTTTTAAGAGCTTGCTTAATCTACATTGTCGTGAAGGAAAGAGTTATTTTGCCTCAATTCTGATTTCTTCTCATCTTCCGGTCCCAATGTGTATCTTGAAACATTTGATTCACTTGAATGAGGAATAGAATCTAGTTTTATATTTCTTCTTTTATAAGCCGGCTCCTTCTCCATATCAACAATGTTTGCATTACCGATTTTGTAGCTTAGAGACTTCAGCTTAATCACTCTTTCTCTAGATTTACGAAGCTGCTCATCTGTTTCGTCCTGGAGATGGTCTTCGTAAAGATTATGTACGATTGCATTTTTCTTTTCTTCTGTATCCTCCGTGTGTTTTTCTGCAACGGGAGGAACCGAAGTGACATCCCTTTTCGGGAGCAGATTGAATTCAAATTGAAAATCCTGATTCTCGTCTATTTCATTGGAAATCGGAGTTTCCGTTTTTAAAACAGGTTCCAGGGAATCGGACACCTTAATTTTGTTTTCAGCATTTTCCCGGATGGGAGCTACTTCTTCATTTAAAGCATGGACATTCTTTACCTGGCTTTTAACGCGGTTCAATTCATTTCCAAGTTCATCGCGGGTTTTAAAACCTGTTGCAATAATTGTAACAGAGATTTTTTCTCCCAGTTGTTCATCCTGGCAATTTCCCCAAATGACATCAGCAGAAAGTCCGGCCTGATCCTGAATATAATCTGTAATGTCTCCAATTTCATCCATGGTTACTTCCTTAGTTCCGGAAGCAACGTTCATTAAAATATAACGGGCACCTTTAATATTATTGTCATTCAGTAAAGGAGAAGAAAGCGCTTGTTCAACAGCTTTTGTTGCACGATTTTCTCCTTCTGCAATGCCGGAACCCATAATAGCTACGCCACTGTTCTGAACTGCGGTTTTCACATCTTCGAAATCAACATTAATATAACCTGTTACGGTAATAATTTCTGCAATTCCCTTTGCTGCTGTGGTTAGAATATTATCAGCATTGGCAAAAGCTTCAGAGAGGTTAAGATTGCCAAACATTTCTCTTAAACGCTGGTTCCGTATGATAATAATCGTATCAACATTTTTCTTTAATAATTCAACACCTTCATCGGCCTGTTGTTTTCTTTTCTTTCCTTCGAATTCAAATGGGATAGTAACAATGGCAACAGTTAGAATACCCATTTCGCGAGCTGCCTGTGCAATAATTGGAGCAGCGCCTGTACCGGTTCCTCCACCCATGCCGGCGGTAATAAAAATCATCCGGGTGTTTTCGAGAAGGATTCTTCTTACATCTTCTATATTTTCAATGGCTGCATTCCTTCCCACTTCAGGAATTGATCCTGCACCGCGGCCTTCCGTAAGGCTGCTTCCCAATTGCACTTTAGTAGGTACCGGAGAAGTTTCCAATGCCTGAGCATCTGTATTGCAAACTACAAATTCTACCCCTTTGATCCCCTGGCGGTACATATGATTTACTGCATTGCTTCCGCCCCCGCCTACTCCGATTACTTTTATGATGGACGAACCATCTCTCATCAGATCAAATTCCATGTTATTTCAAGTTTAGTGTTTTATTTTAATTATCTAAGTTAATATCCTTCTCCTCTTTAAACATTAAAGAGAGGGTTTCAAAGAAGGTTGGTTTATGCTCCCCCGGTTGTTTTACCTTTTCAATTTTCCTTTTAAGCTTTTTATCATCTTCAAGCGCTTTTGAAGTTTCTTTTGCGCGCTTTTCAAGATCAATGAACCCTTTAATTACAAGGCCAACGCCGGTTGCATACATAGGGCTTTTTAATTCATCAAATCCTTTTGCAAGGTGTTCGTTAGGATAGCCTAAGCGTGTATCCATTCCGGTTATAAATTCCACCAATTGAACCAGGTGACGCAACTGAGCACCACCGCCTGTAATAACAATACCGGCGATTAACTTTTTCTCAAAGCCGGAATTTTTAATTTCATAATGTACGTGCTCGATAATTTCCTCCATGCGTGCCTGAATAATGTTGGCAAGATTTCTAACAGAAATTTCACGGGGTTCTCGTCCGCGCAATCCGGGAATGGAAACAATTTCATTCTCCTGATTTTCGCTGGCGAGAGCAGAACCGAATTTTATTTTTAGCAACTCCGCCTGCTGGCGAATAATGGAGCAGCCGATTTTAATATCTTCCGTGATTACATTTCCACCAAAAGGAATAACAGCAGTATGACGAATAATTCCGTCCTGAAAAATTGCAATATCCGTTGTTCCACCGCCAATATCTACAAGAACAACACCCGCTTCTTTTTCTTCATCGGTAAGTACTGCTTCTGAAGATGCTAATGGCTCAAGAAAAAGTCCGAGCGTATTTAATTTTGCCCTGTCTACACATTTGTAGATATTTTTTGCTGCAGTAATTTGTCCGGTGATGATATGACAATTTGCTTCGAGACGAATGCCGGACATTCCAATTGGGTTTTTAATTCCCTGTTCGTTGTCGATAATATATTCCTGAGGAATGACGTGAATGATTTTTTCGCCGGGTGGCATGGCCAGCTTGTACATATCTTCAACTATTGCATCAATGTCGCTTTGCTCTATTTCATCATCCAGAGAATCGCGGGTGCGCATTCCCCGGTGTTGAAGACTTTTGATATGCTGTCCGGCAATACCTACGTAAACCGAACCAATGGTTACGTTTGACTTTTCAGAAGCCTCTTGCACCGATTTTGTAATTGACTCAATGGTGTTAACGATATTAGTTACTACGCCACGAGTAACACCCAGTGATTCGCATTTTCCGTAACCAAGAATATCAATTTTATCAAATTCGTTTTTTCGGCCAACGATTGTACAAATTTTTGTAGTACCAATATCCAGCCCGACTACAATTTCATCTTTTCCCATATTATTTTTTTATGCAAACAACCTGATTTTTATATTTTAAGTTGATCGATTTATATTTATCCCATCCTTCTGCGCCAAGTCCCTTTTTGTAAAACAAAAACAGGTTATTGAATTTTTCATTTAGGTCTTTATCATCGCCAAGTATTACTGAATGATTTCCGACGCTTGGTATAAATTCAATATCCCCTTCAGCATTTACATACAACTGTTGAATTTCAGCATTCCATAATTCCTTTTTATTCACAAAGCAAATGATATTGAACAATTGGGCGATTTTAGAATTATTCGTTGTTGAATCAGTTGAATTAATATCACACGGTCTTAAGCCCCTTTCAATTTCCCTATTAAAAATATAACCGCTTGCCAAAGGCACACGTGGCGAATACTTTTCTGATTGAGGTAAGAAGACTCCCTCCCGGTCAATATAAAAGCTTTCATTTTTGTAATTGATCACACGAAGTACAGGTATACGCTGTTTTACATCAATAATGAGCTTTCCATCAATCGTTGAAAATACTTCAGCATTGTAAATGAATGGGTTGGTGTTAATGATTTTTTCCAACATAGAAATGTTAATAGAACCAATTGGTTTTCCTTCGAGTGGATCGGATTTATCATTAATTACTTGAAGAATATCCTTTTCATCTACGAATGAAACATTTTCTTTGTCTTTAATGTTGATTTGTATACCCGAACACGGCATTTCAGATTGCTTATGAGCTGCAAAACCCAGTGAAAACAGAAAAGCTATGCCTAATAGGACATTAACTATGATTTTTATTAATCGATTTGCTGTATTCATTTAAGATTTAGTTTTTAGATATTCCGATATTGGCAATACGAGCTGGTCGATGTCTCCTGCTCCCAAAGTCAACACTACATCGTATTTTCTTTTTCCAAGTTCAGTTATGATGTTTTCTTTTGAACACAACACTTTATCCTTAATAGTAGCGCTGTCAAAAATTATTTTTGATGTTACTCCGGGAATTGGAAGTTCACGGGCAGGATAAATATCCATAAGTAACAGGGAGTCAAGTAAAGAGAGGCTTTGGGCAAATCCGTCAGCAAAATCTCTTGTCCTGGAGAAAAGGTGTGGTTGAAAAATTCCAAGGATTTTTTTTCCGGGATACAATTCCCTTGCAGAAGAGATACAAGCTCTCAATTCTTCAGGGTGATGAGCATAATCGTCTATAAAAACAACATTGGGAGTAACCAAACGGTAATCAAACCTTCTTTTGACACCTTTATAATCAGAGAGTGCATTTTTAATGGCTTGATCCGGTATATTTAATGCCCTTGCAACAGCAATAGCAGCTACAGCATTTTCAACATTATGCAGTCCCGGCATTTCAGAATATAGATCGCTAATTAATCCTGAACTGTTTCTCCAGTCAAAATGATATTTATGATTCTTAATGGTGATATTGGATGCTGTATAAGTTGATTTTCCATCTATTCCATAATCACTTTTATTCAGCGGAAGGTCTTGGAGCGGCAAACCTACTTTATAAATCAATTTGCCGTCGGCAATAAGTTTTTGAGCAAAAAGTCTATACGATTCAATCATATAACCTTCATTGCCGTAAATATCCAGATGATCGGCATCCATGGAAGTGATCACTGAAATCGTCGGTGATAAAAAAAGAAATGACCGGTCGTATTCATCGGCTTCGACAACAACATAAATTTTTTCTTCGTTCGTGGCAGGAAGCAATAAATTTGAATTATAGTTCTTTGTTATACCACCCAGAAAAGCAAGGCAGTTTTTACCGGAAGCTTTCAAAATGTGCGCAATCATGGACGATGTTGTCGTTTTACCATGCGTTCCTGCAACAGCAATGGTGAATGCATTCTCTGTTATCATTCCGAGCACTTCCGATCTTTTTCTGACAGGAAAACCATTGGATAAAAAATAATTATATTCTTTATGTGTTAGAGGAACTGCGGGGGTATAAACAATAAGAGAATGTTCCTTTTCACCTTCAACAATTGCCTTGTCAATGAGTAATACATTGTCATCAAAATGAATTTTAATTCCTTCCTTTTGAAGATCATCTGTAAGCGAGGTCACTGTTTTATCGTATCCTGCAACATTCTTCCCAAGTGATTTAAAATACCGCGCCAGAGCAGACATTCCAATGCCTCCTATACCCAAAAAATACACATTTTTATATTCAGAAAAGTTCACTTGCTAGTTTATATATTTCATTTGCAATCCTGAGAGCAGAATCTTTGACGGCCATTTTGCTTATATTCTCACTAAGAGACTTCAACAACAATTCATCTTCAAGCACTGTCCAGGCTGTTTCTAAAAGTTTTTCTTTTGCTTCAGCATCTGTGACCATAAGGGCAGCCTTACGATTAACAAGAGCCATGGCATTTTTTGTTTGATGATCTTCTGCCACATTTGGAGAAGGAACAAGAATAGCAGGTTTTGCCACGAGGGATAATTCTGAAACAGAACTGGCACCTGCCCTTGAAATTATAAGGTCTGCAACAGCAAAAGCAAAATCCATTCTTTGTATGAAATTGAATGTTATAATTCCTTTTTCATTTAGAGCTGACACCATCTGTTCAGCCCTTTCCGAAAAGGCTCGTCCTGTTTGCCAGATAAGCTGATATCCTTTTTCCCGGAATTCATTCAGAGATGAGGCAATACTTTCGTTAATGGTTCTTGCTCCCAGACTTCCTCCGATAACGAGAACGGTTTTTTTATTTTTGTCCAGGCCAAAAAACCGGCAGGCTTCTTCTTTTTTTCCAATAATATTTATCATTTCCTCCCGAACAGGATTTCCTGTAACAATAATTTTTTCGGAAGGAAAAAATTTTTCCATTCCTTCATATGCAACACATATTACTTTTGCTCGTTTTGACAAAATTTTATTTGTAATACCGGCATACGAATTTTGTTCCTGTATAAGTGTAGGAATTTTCAATGCTGCAGCCGCATAAAGTAATGGGCCACTGGCATAACCACCGACACCAATGGCAACATTGGGAGAAAAGTTTTTTATAATACTTTTTGCTTTCAAAACACTCTTTATAATTTTAACCGGTAAAAGAAAATTCTTTACACTTAATTTTCTTTGTATGCCGCTTATTCTTAATCCTACAATTTTATAACCCGCTGCAGGCACCTTTTCCATTTCCATTCTACCTTCAGCACCGACAAACAATATTTCGTTTTCAGGGTTTATTTTTTTTAATGCATTGGCGATGGCAATAGCAGGGAAAATATGTCCGCCTGTTCC
>JAYURB010000286.1:0-3438 GCA_043756425.1 Bacteroidota bacterium | reverse complement strand
TTAAAGTTCCTCCCATTTCTGCCACTGCAACTTCAACCAGTTCGGGATGTTCGAATCCCGGTACAGGATCAGCAACAGCATTACCTACAGGATCGGCGCCTTTTACGTATTTATGGAATCCCGGTGGATCTACCTCACAAACAGCAAGCAACCTTTCTCCCGGAACTTATATTGCTACAGTAACAGAATCTAATGGTTGTACTGCTTCTGTTTCAACAACGGTTAATTCCAAAGCTCCGGTGACGGCAACTGTTGTTGGAATTACCAATGCGACCTGCAACGGTTCTAATAATGGTTCAGCTACCATAAATGCCGGAGGAGGTACAATGCCATATTCATATAGCTGGAATCCCTCCGGTGGAAATGCCGCTTATGCTTCTAATCTTTCTCCTGGCAATTATAATGTAACCGTAACGGATGCAAATGCATGTACATCGAATGTACCGGTAACAATTTCACAACCTTCGCCATTGACCGCAACCGTTGGCTCATTGACAAATATATTATGCAATGGAAACAAAACAGGATCAGCTTCTATTAACGTCAGCGGGGGTACAGCACCCTATACCTATTTATGGTCACCGGGAGGTAAAACAACATCTTCCGTTACAGGATTACAAGCAGGTAATCACGCAGTATTAATAACGGATGCTCAAGGATGTACGAAATCACTAATTCTAAATATTAATCAGCCATTACCCATGCAGGTTACCGTTGCAGGAACAAATTCAACCTGTGGAAATTCAAACGGTACTGCTTCTGTAGATGTCATTGGCGGAACAGCTCCCTATACATTTCAATGGGCAAATGGCAGCACAGCATCCACTCTCTCGGGATTATCAGCCGGTGCATATTCAGTGGTAGTTAGCGATGCAAATGGTTGCACATATTCTGATGTGGCTGGTGTTTCAAACATAGAAGGGCCAACGACTTTTCTCTCATCCATAACTCAATGCACTTGTTATGGCGATCAAAACGGTTCGGCAGAAGTTTCAGTCAATTCAGGAACACCTCCCTTTTCATATCAATGGACACCAACAGGAGGAAATGCAGCAATTGCAACCGGATTATCGGCAGGAAATTATGTGGTTACGGTAACCGATGCTTTTAATTGTAAAAGTGCATTATCGGTAGATATCGCTTCTCCAAATCCAATAAACATTTCGCTATGGCCAACATCTCCAGGTTGTTTTGGAGGGTATTCAGGTTCCATTCAGGCTTCTGCCAATGGCGGCACAGGTCCATATAATTATTCATGGTCGCCGGGAAGTTTATCCGGTACTTTATTAAGTAATGTTCAGGCAGGAAATTATCTAGTCACCGTTACAGACAATTCCGGCTGCCAGAAAACTGCTTCTGCTCAGGTTAATGAGCCTTCGCTATTAACCGGATCAGTTTATGCTTCAACTGCTGTCTCCTGTTATGGAGGAAACAATGGCTCTGCATTGGCAAATGCTTCCGGTGGTTCTGCTCCATACAATTTTAGTTGGTCCCCTTCAGGAGGGAATCTTCCTGCGGCATCGGGTTTGAGCAGTGGAAATTATTCTGTATTAGTTACAGATGTTAATAATTGTACAACAACAATTCCTGTAAATATTATTGAACCTGCAGAGGTTATTTCTTTCATGAACAGCTCACAGGTATTATGCGCCGGGGATACAAACGGTATTCTCAACGTAAATGCAAATGGAGGTACTTTACCGTATAATTTTACCTGGTCGCCTGAGGTAAGTATAACTTCTTCTGCAATAAATCTGCCGGCGGGAAATTATAAAGTTACGGTAACCGATCTAAATGGATGTACAACTTCTTCAACAGCTGCAATTAATGAACCGAGTCCTGTCTCAACAAATATACTTTCTTTAAACCATGTATTGTGTAAAAACGGATCGGATGGTTCGGTAGCAATATCTGCAACAGGCGGAAACAGTCCATACAGCTATTCATGGCCATCTATAGGAGCAAATTCCAATACTATAAATTCATTAATGGCAGGAATCTATTCTGTAAATGTGACCGATGCAAATAATTGCACTTTAAATAATATTATTGCCATCAATGAACCGGAATCACTGCAAGACTCACTTGCCGCTGCAACAAATGTTACGTGTTATGGCGGAACAAACGGCTCAGCGTCTATAATTGCTTTTGGAGGAACAGAACCCTACAACTACGTATGGAATCCAACGTTGACAAACACTTCTGATGTAGCAAATTTGTCGGCCGGTAATTATAATGTAACTGTTACTGACACGAATGGTTGTTTGGTAACATTAGCCATTCCCATAACTCAGCCAACTCCAATTGTAACTTCTTCAAATACGGTTCCTGCCACGTGTGGTATGCAAAACGGATCGGTAACCGTAAATGCATCCGGCGGGAATCCTCCCTATACGTATGCATGGAATACCGGAGGCTCTAATTCGAATTCCCTGAACGGTCTTGCTGCCGGAATATATTCTGTAACAATTACTGATCAGGATGGATGTTCAACATCAGCGACAGAAAATATTTCAAATTTAAGTACTATGACATTAGCCAATAGTGTCAGTCATGTTACTTGTCAGGGTGGAAATAATGGCTCCGCTTCTGTTACCGTCAGCGGTGGTACTCCGCCATTTCAATATTCATGGTCGCCAAATAATTGTTCTTCAACACAAGCTACCGGACTTACAGCAGGAAATTATACTGTTACAGTTACCGATGGTAATGCCTGCCTGCAAATTCTATCTCTGACTATTAATGAACCTGCTCCATTAACATCTTCCATTGCTGCATCTCAAAATGTTTCTTGCAATGGCGGTAACGATGGTTCGGCAACGGTTAATGCCAATGGAGGAACCGCTCCTTATACTTTTCAATGGAATAATTCAGGAATTAATTCTGCTTCGATTGACTCCTTAAATGCAGGATTATACTCTGTGATTACCACGGATGCTGCAGGTTGCACAAGCAATACACAAATTACCATAAATGAACCTGGACTAATTTCCACTACTTCAACGTCTATTCCAACAGCGTGCGGTACATCGAATGGCTCAGCAACAATTTCGGTCTCGGGCGGAAGTCCTCCTTACAATTACATTTGGCAACCCGGGGGAATGAATAGCGCTTCCGTAAATAATATTTCAGCAGGTTCTTATTCTGTTATCATTACCGATTCTAAAAACTGTAGTCAATCAGCAAATGTCTCGGTTTCGAATATTAATGGGCCATCGGTAAATGTTTCTGCACTAAATAATGTTTCCTGTTTCGGTGGAAACAATGGGAATGCATCGGTATCGGTTAGCAATGGAACACCGCCTTATAGTTACCAATGGCTTCCTTTGGGTGGTACATTATCGGCTGCATCAAACCTTACAGCAGGGAATTATTCCATTCAGATAAACGATGCTAATAATTGTATTACCTCTCTTCAATTAACAATTACAGAGCCTT
>JAYURB010000285.1:0-21778 GCA_043756425.1 Bacteroidota bacterium | reverse complement strand
GGAATAAAAATTACCCGGTGGGATACGGATCCTGAGGACGAAAATGGTGTCTTTTATTGCGGCTTCTCAAAAGGAAAGAACAAGGAAATTCCCGGTGTCCATTCCGATTTACCGCACGATGACATTACGGTATTGATCTATCTTACGCCGGGATTGCCCTTTGATTGCGGCACCTCTCTTTGGATGCACAAGGAGACTCAATTAACAGATCCGCCTTCATCTGCAGATGCAAGAAAGTTTAATATGAAGTTGAAAGATTTACGCGAGCGCTTTGAAGCTGATTCGAAACAGCGCAGCAAATGGCTGGAAATAGATCGTATTGGTTACCGCTTTAATCGAATGGTTGCTTATCCATCCGGAGCATTGCATTCAGCCACTCGACACTATGGTGGTACAATTAAAGATGTGCGCCTTTATCAAACATTCCGAATTGGAGTTGATTGGAATACTTTTAAAATGAAGCTTTGTTAATTTGAAAATTTGGGAATTTGGGAATTTGGGAATTTGAAAATGTGCGGAAACTATACTCCGAACGGGAAGATTTTGTGAGTTTTTAAATGAATGGCAAAAAGCAGATAAGAAAAGTATTTTCATTTAATTTTCTAAGCTACTCAGTGACACTTCGAATTCGCTAGGTGACCACACTTCAACTGTGCTATGTGACCACACTTCAACTGCTAAGTGACCGCACTTCAACTATGCTCAAGTGACCACACTTCAACTGTCCTAAGTTACCATACTTCAACTGTGCTCAAGTGGCCGCAATTCAACTGTCCTAAGTGACCACACTTCAGCTGTGCTCAAGAACCGCCCTTCGGCTGCTCAGGGAACGGGAACTTGCTCGTATTTATGCTTCGGCTACCTCAGCCGGGCTTCTAGAAAACATTTAACATTTTCACGCATATCAAAGAGAAAATAATTCAAAGATAAACCGGAGCAGAAAAGATTGCACTCATCAAATAAAATATCGAAAAACCTGAGCTCTTGCATTACTGCCAAAAATCATTCTCATTTTAAGAATTATAATTCGAATTCCTCTAATCAAAGAAGCTTCCTTCGAAGACTAATAATTAGATCAAAGCTTGGCTGAGCAGCCGAAGGATTGGTCTTTAACCAGATTCGAAATATATTTTTTCAAATCATAAAACCTGCCCGTTCGAAGTATAGCTCATTTTCAAATTTTCAAACTAACTAATTTTCAAATTAACTCATTGCCAAAGTACAAACGCAAAAGTTCTTGGTATCGATACTCATCAACCGGTTTTACCTTTACCATTTGAAGTAAAAGATTCAGTCTGTTGTCTGAAATGTTCATGGCAGAAGCCCATAATGAAACTTCTTTTAAAACTACGAATTCCGTTTTCGAAAAAGAATCTGTACTTCCGGTTTTTGCCAGAAATTCTTTGACGCATTTCTGTTCTACAAGTCGGCTATTGCTTTTATATTTTTTAATAATCATTGCCTTTACTTTTTTGGTGATGTCATAAACACCGGGCTGAATTCGTTTTCCAAGTTTTAAGAAAATATCACTCTTTGTAAATTTTAAAAGCGTCTCTTTTGATGAACGATAACCTTTACCGGAAGAAATTTTTACATATTCATTTTTTGCAAGCTGCCTTAACTTGAGATCAACAGGCCTGAATCCAAGTTTGTAATAAAACCAAAAAACACCAGTTTCAATTCCTTCCGGACTATCCAAGCCGAATTGAGTTGCTTCCACCTGGAAATAATTAATGTTAAAAAGTTGTCTGTATAGACGAAGGATCTGGGCGACCATAAAGGCTGATTCTCCTCCCCTGAACTGATCATAGATATTCAAACCGTAATCGGATCGCCAGCCAAATAACCAGCCACCGGCATACGCTGCAGGATAACCGTTCTTGAATAATGTGTAACCAATATACGATTCCATAGGCAGTTGACGCTCGGGGACCATTCCGTAAATAGCAATAGACACTCCTCGCTCCAGGTGAAACAGACGCAGCGTGTCTTCTTTCATATATGTGACAGGATCTGTCTCGCGTTCAGTCATAGCCATAGCGTTTCTTATGACCATGATTAATCTTTGCTTTTCCGATTCCGAAAGCATTGCTCCTTCAGGAATTTTCCGGTTTAACATTTCCACCACATCAAAATGTTTAATCATTTCATTGTGGTAGAAAAATTCAGGGATCTCAATTCTGTTATAAACCTTAGAAAGTAATTTGTTTTTAGGAGTTATATCGGTTTGAACACCAAGGCCGTCGTAATAATGGTCCTTTATATAAGGAGTGCTATCCAGATGACTTAGTTCGTTGACGATAAATTGAAGTTGAAATTTTTTATCCGGAATAAGCTCCTTCAGTAATTCCTCATTCGTACTTCCTCCAGTAGTTACACTTCTTAACTGCGAAGGCACTGTTACTTTCAGCGCTTCATTTAGATCGAAAAGAAAATTTTCAATACTAAGTATGGATACGCTGCAATCGGGATGTGATAACAACCAGCGTGTGAAATCGTGTGAAAAGCAGGCGCGGTAAATGGAAAATGGAATACCTGAATTGGCAAATAATTCCTTTGTCCTTTCAGGTTGCTTTTTCAATAAACCTGCAATTCGAATTATTTCTCTTTCCGCCAATGCCAATATCTTTTTATTCCGTGGAAATGCCATAATGAAAAGTAAAGTCTCATAATATGCAGTAAGTATTCCTGTGAATAAAATCTTGTTTTGTGAAATTTCATTTATTAGAGAAAGCTTGAGACTGTTACTATCAGCATCAAAACGGTTAACAATTTCACGTAACTTTTTTACCTGTTGGTTAAATTTATATTTCATAGAAATGCAATATACAAAATAATACAAAAATGGATTGGGTTAATTCATTTTTACAAAAGGGACCTCAGGTTTCTCTTGTTTAGTGTTTTGTTAACTATGGGTACCACTTAAAGAATACAATTTTATGCAAATCATGTTTTGTAAACATGATTTGCATAATTTATTTTTACATAACTAGTCTAAATTTTGCCTAAATGGCGCTTCTCCACAAAATACATATCAATCTCCCCTTTATTCTTCGCCTGAATTTTTCCACGGCGAGTACAGTTGAACCCGATAGCCATCGGGTTTTCTTTCACCAATTCATACGTGCTTCCGTTGATGTTTATTTTTCCGGCTTCACTACTTGATTCCATAATTGCTCAACTCCGCTTCACTTAACATGATAAAATTACTGCTATTAATCGAATAATTATTTAATTTAGCAAAATGTCGCGCAAGAAATTTGATCCGAAGTTATATTTAAAAATGAAATTAGATTTTCTATATATCGATAATTTAAAAAAATCATATAGCAATAATAATGTTTATTTGACTTATCGATTTATACTATGCCTAAGCATTGTTTTATGTTTATTTAAAGCAAGTAAGGGGCAAATTTTAATTGATACAATAATTACCAATAAATTTGATACAATCGCTTGTCAAATTACTCTGGTGAATAATTATAATATCTTTTTTAAGAAAAAGAATAAGGCTGCTTATCTCGCCCGAACAGACGTCACTAAATTTATTTTAAACAGTAAAGGTGTCGATGTTCAACCGGAAGATGCTCCAACTGAATTAAAAACCAATGAATATAAAGAAGAAAACGGTATTATATTTTCATCTGTACTTGATTCCC
Organism: Bacteroidota bacterium; assembly: GCA_043756425.1. GTDB lineage: Bacteria > Bacteroidota > Bacteroidia > AKYH767-A > 2013-40CM-41-45 > JADKIH01. Next base: position 18,119 of record JAYURB010000285.1, on the reverse strand, counting down.
AACCTAAATTTGAAAACGGTCAGGCTGATTTGTATCGCTATTTGGAACGAACGGTCCGGGTTAAACCCAGAGATGTAAATATTTTTGGCGATAATGCTGCAACTGTATGCTATAGTCTTACAATCTGGCAGAATGGCCAGGTTTCAAATGTAAAAATAGAAGAACCATCTCAGGGTTTTGATATGGATTCCCGCTTTCTTGAAGAAGAAATAAGAACAGTAATCGAATCAATGCCCCTATGGAAGTCTGCAATTTCAAAGGGAGAAGATGTAATGACAAAAATTTATTTCCCTATAAAATTTTATATTGAAATGAATCAAATAAATATTTTACCCTCAAAATATTTGTATGTTTTTAAACACAGGAAGAATTAAACATTAATGAAACGACTGTTAATCATTTGTATTTTGTTCCCTTACCCTTCTTTCTCTCAAACCTGGCAGTGGACTAAGAAAGATGGAGGGGCCTATAATGATATTGGACATTCTATTTGCACAGACGGAATTGGTAACTGTTACGCTTCAGTGGACTTGCTAGGACAAGCCATGATTTTAAAATACAACTCTTCCGGACTTTTAGTTTGGAATACCTCTGTCTGGGTAGGACAAGCAAGAACAATTATTTCCGACAATGCCGGAAACCTTTTTGTTTCAGGTGACTCATCAAACATTATCAAAATTGCAAAATGTGATACGGCCGGAACTGTAATTTGGAAAATAAATGGCGGAACAGGGACCTGCAATGGGATAAACATAGATCATGTAGGATGCATTTATCTGACCGGCTCCGGTTCATTCCTTCAAAAATATGACACCGCAGGAAACCTAATTTGGACTCGTAATTTAAATGCTATAGGTTATTCTATTTGCACAGACGATTTATTCAATTGTTACATCACAGGAAAATTTTCCGACTCTGCTCAGTTTGGATTAACGAATCTTACCGCTTCCGGCTCTCAAGATATTTTCGTGACTAAATATGATTCTTCCGGAAATTGTATTTGGGCTAAACGAGCAGGCGGTAATTTCGATTGCTGTTACAGCAATGATTGCGGCTATGCTATTGCAACCGATAATTCAGGCAGCATATACTTTACCGGTTCTATTGTAGACACTGCTGACTTTAATTCTTTCACGCTTATTGCAAATTCAAATGACGTCTTCCTTGCAAAATATGATACTGCCGGAAATGCTTTGTGGGTGGAACAAGCTACAGGATGGATTGATCAGGAAGGTCGTTGTATTGCGCTTGACAATAAAAGCAACATTTATATTGGAGGCTCATATGTTCCGGATATGAATTTTGGTAGTTTTACCCTGAACGGTTGGGGAAACTACGATGCTTTTGTTGCTAAATACGACAGCAGCGGGAGTTTTCTGAAAGCAATCAAAGCCGGCGGTTCAACATGGAATGAATATGTATACGGTATATGCATTGATAATTCTGAAAACGCTTTTGTTACGGGTAGTTTTTCAAACACTGCATATTTTGGCAGCGATTCCCTGACAAGCTCAGGGGGCTACGATATTTTTGTTTCAAAAATAAACCTTCCAACATACCATGAAGAAATTAAAGGCAATTATTTTAGTGCCAATATTTACCCAAACCCATCCAATGGTTCAATTACTATTGAGACAGACGCTAAAATAAATATTCGCCAACTACAAATTACAGATTTACTTGGAAGAATCATTTTTCAATTTCAATCAATCAATCAGAACGAATTCCACATTAACAATTTACAAAGCGGGACATATATTGTAACCGTTTTCGACAAAAATAACGGAATGACAAAACGTAAATTAATAATTTGCAAATAAACTCACAAAGTTGAAATAAGGAAAGTTAGAACGATTAAAATAAAATCACAAATTAACTAGCATATAAAAAAAGGTGGCCCGTTACCAAACCACCTTTTCAAATTAATTTATCTCTATTTTAAATCAAAGCGGCCAAGATTCATCACCTTATTCCATGCTGCAACAAAGTCTTTTACAAATTTTTCCTGAGAGTCTTTGCATCCATAAACTTCAGCAAGAGCTCTTAGTTCAGAGTTAGAACCGAAGATGAGATCAACACGTGTACCGGTCCATTTCAGTTCGCCGGTTTTACGGTCGTGACCTTCAAACATATTTTGAGCATCGGAAGTAGACTTCCACGTTGTACCAAAATCAAGCAGGTTGATGAAGAAATCATTCGTAAGTGTATCCGGACGCTTGGTGAATACGCCGTGCTTAGACTCACCGAAATTTGTATTGAGAACACGCATACCGCCGACTAAAACAGTCATCTCAGGAGCAGTAAGGGTCATCAACTGCGCTTTGTCGATCAGCATTTCTTCTGCCGATGCAGTATGTTTAGTTTTAAAATAATTGCGGAAACCATCTGCAGCAGGCTCAAGAACACCAAATGATTCTACATCTGTTTGTTTTTGTGTTGCATCAGCTCTTCCCGGTGTAAATGGAACTTTCACATTATGTCCTGCATTTTTCGCTGCTTTCTCTATTGCTCCGCAGCCGGCAAGAACGATAAGGTCTGCAAGAGATACCATCTTACCGCCTGACTGAGCACTATTGAATTCCTTTTGAATAGTCTCAAGCATATTTAACACTTTTGACAATTGAGACGGGTTGTTTGCTTCCCAGTCTTTCTGAGGTGCGAGACGAATACGTGCACCGTTAGCTCCTCCGCGTTTATCAGATCCACGGAACGTGGAAGCAGAAGCCCATGCGATAGATACGAGTTGCGATACGGTAAGTCCTGAAGAAAGTAGTTTAGATTTCAGTGCATCGATGTCTTTTTCATTAATCAGCGGATGCGTAACTGCAGGTATAGGATCTTGCCAGATCAATTCTTCTTTTGGTACTTCCGGTCCGAGGTAGCGGGCAATTGGGCCCATATCTCTATGCGTAAGCTTGAACCATGCTCGTGCGAAAGCGTCTGCAAACTGATCAGGGTTTTCAAAAAATCGTCTTGAGATTTTTTCATAAGCAGGATCCATTCTCAAAGCGAGGTCAGTCGTAAGCATAATTGGTGCATGACGTTTTGATGGATCGTGTGCATCAGGCACTGTACCTGCTCCGGCATTGCCTTTCGGTTTCCATTGTTGTGCACCTGCAGGACTCTTTGTCAATTCCCACTCGAAGCCAAATAAATTTTCGAAATAATTATTGCTCCACTTCGTTGGAGTTGTCGTCCATGCGCCTTCAAGTCCACTGGTAATTGTATTGACCCCATTACCGCTTCCAAATTTATTTTTCCAACCAAGGCTTTGCTCTTCAATACTTGCAGCTGCTGGTTCCGGACCAACGTATTTTCCTGGATCAGCAGCACCGTGCGTTTTTCCAAAGGTGTGTCCGCCGGCAATAAGAGCAACAGTTTCTTCATCATTCATTGCCATGCGGCCAAAGGTTTCACGAATATCGCGTGCTGATGCAAGAGGATCAGGATTTCCATTGGGTCCTTCCGGATTCACATAAATCAATCCCATCTGAACAGCACCGAGAGGATTCTCAAGTTCTCTGTCACCGGTATATCGTTTATCGTCTAACCACTTCCCTTCAGAACCCCAATATATATCTTCTGCAGGTTCCCAAACATCTTCACGTCCACCGGCGAAACCAAAAGTTTTGAATCCCATTGATTCGAGAGCGCAATTACCTGCAAGTATCATCAGGTCGGCCCAGGAAATTCTCTTACCGTATTTCTGTTTGATAGGCCATAACAACAAACGAGCTTTGTCGAGGTTTGCATTATCAGGCCAGCTATTGAGAGGAGCAAATCGCTGCGTACCCGAGCCACCACCACCGCGGCCATCAGAGATGCGGTACGTACCGGCACTGTGCCAGGACATTCTTATAAAGAAAGGTCCATAGTGTCCATAGTCAGCAGGCCACCAGTCTTGCGAAGTCGTCATCAATTTGAAGATGTCCTTTTTCAAGTCATTCAAATTAAGTTTCTTGAATTCTTCAGCATAGTTGAATGTTTCATCCATGGGATTAGACAAAGAAGAGTGCTGACGAAGTATATTCACGTTTAACTGATTAGGCCACCAGTCGCGGTTTCTTGCACCACTGCCTGCGCTCTGCTTTAGCGCTCCTCCATGAAAAGGACATTTGCTTTCACCATTAATATTGTATGATGTTGTGCCGGCAGATATTATGTTTTCCATATTTATTTAGATTAATTATTAAGAATTACAAAATTACGATAAAGTTTCTCTATTTCATAGTTGGATCGCCTAATAGTTTAATTCTAATTAGTATACAATTATACATAACTTTGAAATTTGTTAAAATTTAATTTTACATTTAATTTACGCTTGATATTTGTTAATAATTACAAATCATAAAGAGTCATACAATGGATAATATACCAACATACATAAGCTTGATTTTCGGACTGACAACAATCCTTGGCGTTGTACTTTTTTATAAAGCAACAGGCTATTCAAAAACAACGCTGCTGGTTCTTGTATCATGGTTAGCATTGCAGGCCGGTATTGGACTCTCGGGATTTTATACTGTGAATGATACAATTCCGCCAAGATTTCTTCTGTTGGTTTTGCCGCCAATTATTTTAATCTTCGGATTTTTTGCAACTGTAAAAGGCAGACAATTCATTGATAATTTAGATACAAAGACTTTAACATTATTGCACACTATCAGAGTTCCGGTTGAACTAGTTCTTTTTTGGCTTTTCGTTTGCAAAGCAGTTCCGGAACTTATGACCTTTGAAGGAAGGAATTTTGATATTGTATCAGGGCTTACTGCACCAATAATTTTCTTCTTTGGTTTTATCAGAAAGAAAGTAAGTCCTGCAATAATCCTCACCTGGAATTTTATCTGTTTAGGCCTTTTAATAAATATTGTAGTGATCGCTGTACTTTCAGCACCATTTCCATTTCAGAAGTTTGCTTTTGATCAGCCCAATATTGCCATTTTATATTTTCCATTTAACTGGCTGCCGTGCTGTGTAGTCCCATTAGTGTTACTTTCACACTTAGCAACAATTAGACAATTACTCAACAATGGGCAAAAATAGTGAATACATAAATTGATTTTATCTACAACCCTTACACTTTAGGAAAAACAATAAATAATTCATATATTAGATTTTTTTAAATAATAGTTAATGCGAAATAAAAGAATTATTTATTTAAAACTTTTTGCGATTTTTTCTTTTTTATTTTCCGGATCGGTCTTAGCACAAAAAGTACCGAAGAATTTTAATATTTTTTTCGAATTTGGCTTCCATAAAAAAGATGCAACAATTTATGATTCTGAAAAGAACAAATTATTTGTTCATGGCATAGATTCGTTAATGATTTTTGATTTAAAACTAAGTGTCGAAGAAAAAAAAACAATTTATAAAGAGATTCAAAAAATTAATTTTATTGATTACCCGGAAAAATACGTATACAAACATTTCGATACCGCTGAGGTCTTTATTGACAGTGCTTGTGAGCATTACTTCCTTACAGTGCTTTATAAAAATAATTCTAAAAAAGTTGAATGGGATAATTGTGTAAAAACAAGAATTAAGGATGAAAATCACGTAGTTCTTATGAAGTTGGGTCGATTAATTGAAAAAATAATTTGGGCAAAAAATCCATTGAAAGATTACCATCCTACTAGGATGAGATTTGATCCCAATTAATAGTCAAGATTCAATATTCCAATTCAAAAAAGAATTAAACAATTAATCTGCGATTATATTTTTCTATGATTCAATAATTACTGCTTCGCTTTGTCCCGGTGACAATCCAGGCTAAATCTATTCCCCCGGCACATTAAACACAAACCCCACTCCAAAAACATTTTCAATGCTTAAATTCGGATCCTCCTTCAGGTATTTTCGTATTTTAGTAATAAAAACATCCAAACTTCTTCCTAAAAAATAATCGTTCTCACCCCAAAGATCTTTTAAAAGTTCTTCGCGTTTTACTACAATATTCCGGCGGGCAGATAAATAGTTTAGCACTTCGCTTTCTTTTTCAGTGATTCGTTTTGCGTGGCCTTCAAAGGTTAAGCATTGATTACTAAAGTCAAATATATATTTACCAATTGAAACGATGTTGGCTTTGTTTTCATTTTTCTTTTCCGACATTCTGCGAATAAGAGCTTTTATTTTCCATAACAATTCCTCTTCGTCGAATGGTTTTGTAATATAATCGTCGGCACCCAAACCGTATCCCTTTAATTTATCCTCCTTAAGAGATTTTGCAGTAATAAAAATAATAGGTATCGTTTTGTCTTTTATGCGTATCGCTTTTGCCAGAGAAAAGCCATCCTGATGTGGCATCATGACATCCAATAAACATAAATCAAATGGATGAATTTGAAATTCCTTTAAAGCTAACTCTCCATCTTTACAAAGTTTTACTTCAAAGCCTTCCGCTGTTAGATAATCAACCAAAAGAACTCCAAGATTAACATCATCCTCAGCAAGTAATATTCTGATCCTTTCTTTAGACATAAGGTAATGTAATTGTGAAGGTTGTTCCTTTCCCTTTTTCACTCTGAAGTTCAATGTTGCCGTCGTGTAATTCAACAATCTTTTTTATGTATGCTAAGCCGAGGCCAAATCCCTTTACATCATGAACATTTCCCGTCGGTACTCTAAAAAATTTATCGAAGATCTTCTTTTGATATTCCTTTTCAATACCCAAACCCTTATCTGAAACAGAAATTATTAAATTTCCATCAACATTAGATGATTGGATTTGTATTTCCGGTTTTTCACCGGAGTATTTGATAGCGTTGTCAATCAGGTTACACAAAGCATTTGTAAGATGCGTCCTATCTCCCATTACTAAATACTTATCGGCTTTCAGGTCTAATGCTAAACTACCCTTTCTGTTTTCAATCTGTATTCTAATATGTTTTAGAGAATTATTAATTAACTCATGAAAATCCAATTCCGATTTTTGTACGGGAATTTCACCTCTTTCAAGCGCCGTCATGCTTAAGACTTGTTCAACCTGAAGTCTTAACTTTTCATTTTCTTCAAGAATTATTTCTGAATAATGTTTTATTTTATCTTCCTGCTTAATGTTTGAATCCTTTATGATCATTTTGCCCGCCAGTGCAATGTTTGTTAAGGGTGTTTTAAATTCGTGCGTCATATTGTTCAGAAAGTCTGAAGTATGCTCTGACAGTTTTTTCTCCTTCATGAGAGACAAAATTGTTCGCCAAAAAAGCAAAAGGACAACAAGAATGAGAATAACAGAAGTAATAAATAATGTTCCCATCTCAGCCAGAATGAATTGCTTTTTTACAGGCAAGATAAGTTTCAAGTCAATTCCATTATTGCCCGACACATCTTCCAGTGGTTTATTATAGGTGTAATTTGTAAACCCTATTTCATCTTTAGTTGTGACCGGACTCGGCTTTCTGATTTCAAAGGTATAGTCAATATGAATGTTGTAAAACTTCATATAATAGCTAAACAATGAATCAATTTTACGGTTTTCTTCCTGTCCTAAACTCACTGCTGAAGCAGAAGTGCTTTCATTTTCTGCACAAGCTTCAATTTTTTTACAGGTTTCATTATCCGCACGTAGTGCTTCCGTTGTTCTTGAAAGAACCATATTAGCCTTTTCATTAAACAACTTTTCTTTTATTTGTGCACTTTGCAAAATCCAGCTCACCTGTATAATCAGCACCGCTACTAAAGCAATGGAGGAAACAGCAATAAAAAGGTACGTTCGTTTCAGTGTCATTTAAGACTCAAAATTAGTACATTTATATGGGATATAGGCTACATTAACAGGTCAATAACAACTTAATAACTACTCACTAACAATACTTTTGAAACATCTGCTTTACATTTGTTATATAAGTTAAAATAATATGCTCATGAAAAATCTTATCATAAAATCTACGGTATTAGTGTCTATATGTCTAACAGCCTTTGCAGATGATGGCACTAAAAATATTAGCTGGTATTATAAACAAGATATTCATGGTAACGGTTCTGCTCCTGAGCTGTATTATGAAGTTCATGCGGGAGCTAGCCGTTCTGTAATAAAAGAAAAGCTAAACGAAGCCCGATTCTTCAGAGATTTTATTCCCGGTTATCCCGTTAATTGGATAGATGAATATGTTTCAGCAGAAATTAAAGCGACCTGCAGTGGCAAAGTTATGAAAGCTGTTAGTGAAAATGATGTTTTAAATACAGAACAAAAAAACATTTTACATTCCGCCGATTTGGCTACTAATATTGACATAAAAATTAAGTACAAGTATAAAAATTCAGCGAATGATAATGTAGAAATCGGAACAATAAATATTTCCGCTACAGTTGTTAATGAACTTCCTGAAATCGAAGCTGAATATGTTGGTGGGTATCCGCAAATGGCAAAATACTTAAAAGAAAATGCAATTGATGAAATTTCTGAAACAACTCTGAAACATTTTCAGCAGGGTGCAGTGATATTCACAATTAATGAAGAAGGTGAAATTGTCAACGCTAAAATATCCCGGTCTTCGGGAGATCCAAAAACTGATAAATTATTACTTGAAGCAGTTAATAAAATGCCAAAATGGAAGCCTGCAAAAAATTCAAAAGGGATAAAGGTTAAACAGGTATTTAAATTTAGCGTTGGAAATATGGGCTGTTAAAACATTACGTATGCCTACTAATTTTTTACTTAAAAATCATTTTTTTATAATAATAACAAGAGCGAAAGTTTTTAATCCTTTCTTATTCAAAAAATTCTGACCTGAGGATATTTCAACTCCGGAATTCAAGAATATTTCTTTACTTTGCCCGTATAAGCCAGCCATTTTATGGTAACCGAAAGGAAATATACAGAAGCAGAATTAGTGAAATTATTGAAGGAAATGGATAAGCCTGCTTTTAGCTACCTGTATGATAATTACTCGGGTGCCCTTTTCGGTATTGTTCTAAAAATTTTAAATCGCGACGAAGAAACAGCACAGGACGTTCTTCAGGAGGCCTTTGTAAAAATCTGGAAGAATTTACAGTCATATGACAGCGCAAAAGGCACTTTATTCACCTGGATGCTCAATATTACACGAAATACCGCTATTGATAAATTACGATCTTTAAAACGGGTTTCAATCCAATCCATCGATAATAACGTACATAAGGTCGATAGTCAACATCACCACAGTATGGTTATTGAAAAAATCGGAATAAAAGAGGTCTTAAATACGCTGAAACCGGAATATAAAACCCTTATTGATTTGGCATATTATGGAGGATATACGCAACAAGAAATAGCGGAAAAATTGAATATGCCTTTAGGAACTGTAAAAACTCGAATACGCGCAGCTTTAGTAGAAATTAGAAGAATATTTGCATAATGGATATAAGAGAATATATAGCGTCAGGAATATTAGAACAATACGTTTTGGGCAATACCAGCAAAGATGAATCACTGGAAGTTGAAAGAATGGCTGCTGCCCATGCAGAAATTCGAAATGAGATTGCTGAAATTAGCAGTACTATAGAGCAGTTTGCTATGGCAAATGCTGTCCCGCCCAGTCGCAATGTTAAACCATTTTTAATGGCGACCATCGATTTCATGGAGAGAATGGAGCAGGGCGAAAAAACCTCCATAGCTCCTCTTTTAACCGAGGATTCACAATTAACTGATTATTCTTCCTGGTTAAACCGAACTGACATTGTTTTGCCTGCTCATTCATCTGATCCTTTTGCTAAAATTATAAGTTCTGTCCCCGGAGCGGTTACTGCAATTGTTTGGATACAAAATGAATCTCCTCTCGAAATACATCATGATGAATATGAAAAATTTCTCATTGTTGAAGGTTCGTGTGATATCATTGTTGAAAAAGAAATTCATCATCTCGTTCCCGGTGATTTCTTTTCAATTCCTCTTCACAAAAATCACAGGATTAAGGTTACTTCTGATATTCCATGCAAGGTTATTCTTCAACGTATTGCTGCTTAACTTTTATTTTGCTGTGTAGTGAATAATAGTTTTTGTTAGTGACAGGTAAGGACAACATTTAAAACTAAAAGCTCTTTATGAATCCAATTGTAAAAAATATTTTAGCAGTATTAGCCGGCATAATTTTAGGAGGTGTCGTAAATATGGGTATTATTATGGTTAGCAGCTCTATTATTCCTCCTCCCGAAGGAGCTGTCCTTACCACCATGGAAGGCTTAAAAGCAGCCATGCATTTAATGCAGCCAAAGCATTTCCTAATGCCGTTTTTAGCTCATGCCATCGGAACTTTTACTGGAGCATTTCTAACAGCAACTCTTGCCGCTAACAACAAAATGAAATTTGCTCTAGGTGTTGGTGGCTGGTTTTTACTTGGCGGCATTGCCAATATATTTATGCTGCCTTCCCCCATTTGGTTTACAATTGTAGATTTAGTTGGAGCATATATTCCAATGGGTTATTTTGCAGGAAAAATAGTTGTGAATAGAAAATAATTTTCTTGCCGATTAAACCATTTTGATAACAGGAAATGTTATCGTAATAATGAAAAAGAATTTAATATTTCCATTGCTTATTGTATATGCATTTTTAGCAACACTAACGATTATATATTTCGACGGTACAGGAGATTCCGGTGATAGCTACGTTCATTACCAGTTTGCAAAATTTGCTCCCCTGCATCCAAAACTTTATTTTAACCTCTGGGCTAAACCGGTTTTTGTATTATTAGCAAGTCCTTTTGCTCAACTTGGATTTGTTGGCATGAAGATCTTCAATACTCTTGTTTCCCTATTAAACATCTTTTTCACCTATAAAATAATTAAAGAATTAAAAATTAAAAATGCTTCGGCAGGTGCCGTAATTTTAATTTGTTCTCCTTTATGTTTTGTGTTAACCTTCTCCGGACTTACAGAACCATTGTTTGCTTTAATTATTTGCGTTTCAATTTATTTGACATTAAAAAAACAATTCATTTCTGCCGCCATAATTATTTCATTTCTTCCTTTTGTTCGTTCAGAAGGTCTGATCATATTAAGCGTCTTTGCCTTCTATTTTCTTTTAAAAAAAGAATGGAAAATACTGCCGCTATTATTAATTGGTAAACTTTCTCATTTCGTAGTGCAATTACTTTATTTTGTTGGAATTTCCATTTACATATTATTCTTGATTGGCATTATCAGTATTATTGGAGACTTCCTTAGAAGAATCCTAACCATAGAATTTCAGTTGTTAATTTTTCTTGGTTTCCTTTCCTTCTTTATAGCTCATACATTGTTTTGGTATTTTGGAATATTTAATTCAATGGGATTAAAAAGAGTATTAATCTGTATTGCTCCCTTAATCTCTATTATTTCACTGAAGGGATTTAATTTTCTAACAGAAGAATTCTTTATCATAAAAAATAAAACTGGACTATTGATCTAAGGAATTTTAATTCTAATTATTATACTATTTTCTCTCACACACAATAAAGCTGCAATTAATTGGAAAAATGATTTATGTCTGATAGAGGATCAACGTTCAGCAATTCAGATTTCGGAATTTCTAAACAAAATCCCGTTGTCAGGTCATCGTTTCTTTTTTGATAGTCCTTATTTATGCGAAGGACTAAAAATTGATCCTTTTGATGAAAACATAAAAATGGAATTGACGAAAGATGTTGTAAATCAAACCGCATCAGGAGATATTGTAATTTGGGATAATTGGTATGCACCAACAGAACATGGAGTAACAAAAATATTTCTTGATTCAAACAATGAATTAATAAATTTGCTAAATACTAGCTCTCTTGATAACGGAGGAGAAGTAATATATTCCGTTTATAAAAGAAAATGAATAAATTTTTATTCTTTCCCAAAAGAAAGTATCTTTCACCCCACAATAAAATAATAAATGGAACGACCCACAATAGCAGTAATAGGAGGAGGAAGCTGGGCCACTGCTTTGGTAAAAATTCTTTCGAATAATGTCGATAGCATACACTGGTGGGTGCGCTCTGCAGAGACAGCCGAATTCATGCGCAAGTATCGTCACAATCCTAATTACCTTAGCGATGTTGAAATAAATCTATCCAAGGTTAATATCACAGATGATTTAGCTTCTGCCATTGGTCCTGCTGAAATTATTATTCTTGCAGTTCCCTCCGCTTTTCTTAAAACCGCTCTTGAAAAAATCAAACCGCACGATTTTAAAAATAAAATTGTTTTCTCAGCCATTAAAGGAATTATCCCCGATGACCTGCTTATCATTGGCGACTTCCTTCAGCAGAAATATGAAATTCCACTCAGCAACATTGGCGTAATTACTGGCCCCTGTCATGCAGAGGAAGTTGCCATGGAAAGGCTTTCATACTTAACCCTTGCTTCAACGAATATTGAAACTGCTTCAAAACTGGCAACACAAATGAACTGCCGGTATATCAAAACTTCCGTAAGCGACGATATCTATGGAACAGAATATTCTGCAGTATTGAAAAACGTAATTGCTATAGCAAGTGGTATTTGTCATGGTGTTGGCTATGGCGACAATTATCAAGCAGTACTAATTTCAAATGCCATACGAGAGATACAGCGCTTTGTAGCAGCCATCCATCCCATTTCGCGCGACATAAACGATTCAGCATATCTGGGTGATCTTCTGGTAACAGCTTACTCCTCATTCAGCCGCAACAGAATGTTCGGAACAATGATAGGAAAAGGTTATTCCGTAAAAGTTGCGCAATTAGAAATGAATATGATTGCAGAAGGTTATTATGCTACTAATTGTATCTATGAAATCAACAAGAAGTTTAAAGTACACATGCCTATTACCTCAGCAGTCTACCGAGTCTTGTATGAAAAAATTGCTCCGAGAATTGAAATGAAGTTGTTGAGTGATCAGTTGAATTGAGTACTTAGTATTTAGTATTTAGTATTTAGTACTCTGTATTTTGGACAAAGGATAAATTTATTTTTAAAAAATTCTTTCTATAAAGTACGGTAGTGTGTGAGTTTGAAAAATACACAACTGACTCACATTTCAATAAAATATCCGTCCTATATGCGGTTGGAATTACCTTTTGGAATAATGTCATTCGTGTATTTATTCATGCTGTCTGCCAGCAGGTGGATAGTCATGCAAGAGGGGAAAGTGAGGGGTCTCCTGCATGGCGTCAGCTTTGTTTTTTTTAATATTGTATCTTTTTTATTCCGGAAATAATACAGAATGGGCAACCAAAAAGTTTTTCGCTTTTTGATTTTGAGGCCCCCGGGGCAAAATATGCCTTCCTTAAAAATTAATTTTTTTTACCGGCAAAGAAATCGAAAACGATTTTAGCTTTTGCATTTCCGACGATGGCTGCTAAATCAGAAAGTGTAGCTTCCTTTATTTTTTTTACAGACCTGAAATGCCGCAACAAATCCTGCGCCGTAGAATCGCCAATACCTTTGATATCGGAGAGTTCTGTTTTGACAAGAGCTTTACTTCTTTTTTTCCTGTGATGCGTTATTCCGAAACGATGTGCTTCGTCGCGCATGTGCTGGATGACACGAAGTGTTTCACTTTTTTTATCAATGTATAAAGGAAGGGAATCGTGAGGATAATAAATCTCTTCCAGCTTTTTTGCTATTCCTATGATTGGAATTTTCCCTTGCAGGCCTAGTTTTTCCAGACTGTTCATTGCAGAACTTAATTGTCCTTTTCCACCGTCGATGACAATTAAATCGGGTAGTTCAAGAGCCTCGTCGAGCATACGTTTGTATCGACGGAAAACAACCTCTTCCATAGAAGCAAAATCGTCAGGACCCTCTACAGTTTTAATGTTAAAATGTCTGTAATCTTTCTTCGATGGTTTACCGTTTTTGAAAACGCTCATTGCAGCAACAGCATGCTCACCAAGTATATTGGAATTATCAAAACATTCAATATGTCTGGGCTGCAGCTTCAACCGAAGATCGATTTTCATTTTTTCCATCAGGCGGTTAACCTTGTTTTCCGGGTTTAGTTTTTCATCTCTGAGATCACGTTCCCGCATGTAATTGCGGACATTACTTTCAGAAAGCGTTAGCAAATGTTTTTTATCGCCAATCTTTGGAACAGTAAAAATTACATTCTCATACAATACAGGCATTTCAAAAGGAACAATGATTTCATTGGCATCGCTGTGAAATCTGTTGCGGAGATCAGCGATTGCAAGTTCCAATAGTTCTTCCGGTGTCTCTTCAAGTTTACGTTTTATTTCAACGGTGTGTCCCTGGATAATAGAACCGTTCATGATCCGCAAAAAATTGACATAAACAAAATCGCCGTCAACTACCATTGAAAATACATCGGTATTGTGAATGGCGGGATTTACGACAACGGATTTTATTTTGAACTTTTCAAGTAGTTCGATTTTTTCTTTTATCGATTGAGCTTCTTCATAATTAAAGTCAGCTGATAGTTTATTCATCAGCACTTTCAAATGTTGGATGACATGGTTAATGTTTCCTTTAAGAATTAATCGTATTTCTTTTATGGACTGATCATAATCCTCTTGCAATTGATGTCCTTCGCAAGGGCCTTTGCAATTTCCAATATTGTATTCCAGGCAAACTTTAAATTTCTTTTTCTGAATATTTTCTAAGGAAAGATTCAGATTGCAATTTCTGAGTTTATAAAGTTGTCCGATCAAATCAAGAAGGGTATGAATCATTTTCACCGGCGTATACGGACCAAAATATTCGGACCCGTCGGGTATCATTCTTCGTGTTGAAAAAATCCGGGGAAAGTTTTCATTCTTAATGCAAATCCACGGATATGTTTTATCATCCTTAAGATTTATATTATACCGCGGCTGATGTTTTTTGATTAGGCTGTTCTCCAATAAAAGTGCGTCGAGCTCGGAATCAACAACAAGAATTTTAATGTCGGCGATCTTTCTCACCATTACCGTAGTTTTCCCGTTTAGGTTTACATCATCCCGAAAATAAGACACAACTCTTTTCTTCAGCGATTTCGCTTTGCCTACGTATAAAAGCTTGTTCTCTTTATCGTAAAACTGATAAACTCCCGGACTGTCAGGCAGGGTAGAAATAACAGATTCAATATGGGAGGATTTCATTGGCGATTCAAAGTAAGGAAAAATATTTTTCGCAAAGACTTTACAAAAATATTACAAACCATAAAAAGCCAACAGATAAGCCAGTGATGACATTGCTGCAGAACCCAGAAGCAGTTCGCGTTTGTTTACATGTTCAAATACATCGTTATCGGTATGATGAAAGTCAAAATACCGTTGCGAATTAACCTGCAAACCGATAAGCGGCACATCCATTTTTTCAAGAGGTGATATATCAGCACCATCGCCATCTTTGGTGAAGTCAAATATACCGTATGGCAAAAACAGCGGAGCCCATTTTCGTATTGCTTCCTTTTTAATTTCCGGCATGTTAAGTCCAAAACCAAGTGGTACAAATCCACCGGCATCACTTTCCATTGCTGCAACATGCTTCTCCTTTTTTTCAAAAGCAACAGCGGCATATTTTTTACCTCCGCGCAAACCATTTTCTTCATTCATAAAAGCAACAGCACGTATCGTTCTCTTCGGTTTAATATTTAAAGCTTTATACGTCCGAATCATTTCAATACACTGAACTATACCGGCGCCATCGTCGTGCGCACCTTCACCGCAATCCCATGAATCCAAATGGGCACCAACAGTTACATATTCATTGGGAAATTCACTTCCACGTATTTCTCCGATGACATTGTATGAAAGAACACTGTCTTCGAAATGACAATTCTGCTTAAGAAAAAATTTCGTTTCCTTATTGGAACGAAGAATTCTACTTAAAAGATCCGCTCCATTCGTACTTATTGCGCAACAGGGAATTTGAGGTAACGTATCAGCATAACGCATAGCACCCGTATGCGGAAAGTTGTCGGAAGCATTTGTCATAGAACGGCATACCGTTGCTACAGCTCCATACTTGGCAGCCTGACTAGGACCTGCCCATCTGTATCCGACCGCATCGCCATATGAATCAAATGTGTTAACTTTAGATTCATCAAAAGGATAATTATAAAAAACTATTTTCCCGTTAATTTTCTCCTTGCCAAGTTTTTCCAATTGCTCCATATTGTTTATCTCAACAATACCAACCGTTATTCCGGAAGCCGGCGTTGCAATGGAATTGCCCAAGGCCAAAATTGGAACTTCGGTTTTGTTTCCATTAGTTTCTACAATGATTGCCTTCTCCTTTTCACCTCTAACCCAGTGAGGCACCATGACTGGCTGCAGGTAAACGGTATCAGCACCTGCTTCAATCATTTTCTTTTTTGTCCATTCAACTGCTTTAGCCGCTTCGGGTGATCCGCTTATTCTTTTTCCAATATCTTTAGTAAGCTCCCTTAACAAAGCGTGAGCCTTTCCATTTGTTAATGTCTCGGTAAATATCTTACGCAAAACAATGGTGTCGTTTGTTTGTCCGAAGACTGAAAATGAAAGGGATAAAAAAATGAATAAAAATAATTTTGTCGGCATGGGGGAGAATTTGATACAAATCAGGAGATGCTGTTTGCTTAAATTTTTAAGTATAGAGTCCTATTAGGGGTACAAAATACAAAGATAACTTGTAGTAAAAAAGGGGGACATGAAAGCATATAAAATATGCTATTCTATTGAATCTTTATATAAAATGTGTATATTTCTTTTTTCAAAAGGGATATATTGGCTATATGGAATCAATTTTAATATTTTATATCCGGGTAAGGGGCCGAAAGTTAAAATATAATCATCATTGTCTACCATCCACCAACTTTTTATTTTCCCTTGCTGAATTGCACCCGTTTGGAACCAGCCATTAAATTCGAATCCCCCGTCAATTCTATGTGGTGATTTTTTCAAATCAGTCATCAAATAATTTAATCCCTGCCATCTTGCCCTATTCCATGAGAGATAGTCGTGCGTCAAACCCACAGAAAATAGTAGAAACAAAAAAGCAAATGAATAAGAAATAATCAAATATTTATTTTTAAAATCAATTGCCATTGAAAAAGGAAGAATTACAACAATTAATGGGAGCATTAATTGAATTAAATATCGATCAAAGAAAAAATCGGGAATTACAAAAGTTCCAAAATACAGTATAACAATAATGAGGGAAAATATTTTTACATTTTGTCCTTCCGGCGTTGCGGAAGGAGGCTTTTTCAAATTAAATAAATAGCTTAAAAATAAATAAAACAACATGATTCCTCCGGCAAGACTAATCACTCTAAGAACGTTCATTGCTATAGCGTTCAAGGCAGGATAATTATTCGTATGTAAAATGTATACATCTTTTAATAATTTCGGGCCGAGTCCGAAATTAAAAAATATGTTTCCTAATGGAATACTGTTCCAGGCACGAATAAGTGGAACCGAAAATATTATAGTAATAATTAAACTCAATCTATTTTCCCTTCTCCAGAAACTATTTATAAAACGAGGAAGCAGAAGTATTAATAATGGAAATAAAAATAAGCCTAAAATCATACCGGTGGTGCCTAACCTATAAAAAATATGAGAAAATGTTTTTATTTCAATGTTTGAAAACATTGTTTCCAATGAAAAATAACTTGTCAGATTCTTATGCGAAAAAGATACCCAATAATTAAAAAGAAATAGAGTTATTCCGGTAAAAAAGAGAGGTGCTAAGAACCTTACAATGGTTGACTTGTTAATTGGGCTTGATTTATAATAACTCACAAGTGCAAATGAAATAGGAATAATTATTCCAATTTGACGTATTAGGGTTGCTATTATAACGAATACCGTAGCAATAAATATTTGTTGCAATTTATTTGAACTAAGGCTACGAATAAAATAAAAAATTGATACAACTGAAAAAGTATAAAAATAAATATCTGTCATAAATGTATTTGATAGAGAAAAAAACAACGGGTTTCCCATTAGTAAAATACTAACAAAAAACGAAAGCCTATCGTTTGAAGTAGTTTCCTTTAGAATTTTATAGGATGTAAGAATCCCTATCAAACCTATGATTGAAGTCAAAATTCGTAAGAGAGAAAAAGAGAAACCGCAAATTTTACAAAGAAAAGATCCTAGGAAAATTTGTGAAACCAAAGTCATTGCCGACCAATCAACAAATTCTAAGTGTCCGTGATTGATAAGATTTAATACATCTTTATAATAAGCCCAATCGTCGTTTAGAGGAAATTC
>JAYURB010000284.1:0-3448 GCA_043756425.1 Bacteroidota bacterium | reverse complement strand
CGGGAGGCCCTTCTAGTGTTCGAATTTATGTTGGAACAAACACCGGATTATGGCAATTAACCAGAGGTGGAATATGGAGCAGAGTAACAAACGGAATTGTATATTCCGGTAACCTTTCAGATAAAGTAACTGATATAGAAATCGCCGGTACATCACCCAATATTGATTTTTATGTTTCTTTTGGTTGGAATGGATTTTCAAACGGTGTTTATAAACTAGCATCAGGTGCTTCTGTCTGAACAAAAATGAATACCCCTACTTCCGGATTCCCAACAGGTAATTTTGATCGCATTGAATTAGCCACTACACCTTCTAATAGATCTATTGTTTATGCACTAATAAATTTTAATTTAAGTGTTGGACCAACGGTAATTTATAAAAGCACAGACTTCGGTGTAACTTGGATTTCTATGATTAATCCAGTAGACGATGATTTACAAGTAACAAATTTTACAAACGGCCAGGGTTATTATGATCTGACTGCAGCTGTTGATCCGAACAATTCAAATATTTTATACATTGGTGGATTAAATTTATTTAAATGGGACGGAAGTAATTGGACACCATTATCGTCTTGGAAAGGAAGCTATTCAAGACCTTTTGTACACGCTGATCAACATTCGATAATTTTTAGGCCTGGGCCAACTAACAATGAAATATTATTTTCTAATGATGGTGGATTGTATTATTATGTACCCAATTTAGCTCAAAATCAATTTTACCCAAGAAACGATGGCTATAATACTTCGCAGCTATATTCATGTGCCTCTTTTCCTTTTGCACTTTCACCACCAACCCCTGATGTTTTTTTGATTGGCACTCAGGATAATGGGTCACAGTATTTTCATTGTAATTCTACCCCAGTCGCAACAACTCAGGTTAAAGGAGGTGACGGTGGCTTTTGTTTCATTGATGAAAGCAGTACTGCTTTAGTTAACTCCCGAGCAATAGGTAGTATAACTTTTAATAATTTTTATTTATCAAATAATGGAGGGTTAACTTGGAACTCAAATCCAATAAATCATCCTTTTGGGCCAACTTTTTTTCAATCGTTAACTTGTGAGGGTAAATACTTTATATCCTCTGCAGATTATGATTCTAAAAACCATATTCTTTTTTACTCCGATATTGAAACTTCAGGTGCTTGCGATGTTCCTAATTTATCAAAGATTTCATCAATCAATAGTTCACCTTCGGCAAATACACCAATATCTAATTCAGTTTTTGCTTTTCAAGATGGGGAAATTAGCCATATTAAAGTATCCCCATACTCAACTGTAAGTACACTTTTTCCTGCATATTCATTAAATTCAATATTATTTGTTGGAACCTACAAAGGAAGGATTTATAAAATTACTGATGCAGAAACTACATCACCAACAGTAGTTAAAATTTCAAATAATCTACCTGCAATCTTGCAGACGCAGGATCATGTAATTTCATGCATTGAATTAGGCGAGGATAATGACCATATACTAGTGACATATTCAAACTATGGGTTAATTGGTACTGGACTTTCTTCCGTTTGGTATACTTCTGATGGAGGGCTAAGTTGGACTCCAAAAAATGGTAACTTATCAGATATGCCTATACGATGGGCCTTATTTAATCCCAACAATCGCAATGAAGTTTTACTTGCAACAGAAGCTGGTGTATGGTCTACAGACGATATTAAGGCTAGTCCCGTTGATTGGGGATTTGACCCAAACAATGGTATTTCAAGAGTTCGGGTTGATATGTTGAGAAAAAGAAAATCGGATAATTTAGTCCTTGCCGCTACTCATGGACGCGGTTTATTTACTTCAAATATTTTTAATCATCCGGTAGCAGCGTTTACAGCCTCCTGTAACGGTTCTGTTATTTCTTTTACAGATCATAGTAATCCATTAGGCAGCCCTATTACTAATTGGGACTGGGACTTTGGAGATGGTAGCCCACATTCAAATGCTCAAAATCCACCGGCACATACTTTTCCTTCAAGTGGTGGACCTTTTGATGTAACTTTAACAATTACTAATGCTAACGGTATCGGGACTATAACTCATTCAATTGCGGTTGGTGGGAATTCTAACCCTGTATTGTCTATTACAACTTCAAATGCAACTTGTCCGGGGGATTGTAATGCCTCAGCAACAATAACAGTTGTTTCGGGTGGTGTAGCGCCTTATAGTTATAACTGGTCAAATGGGGCTACAGCATCAACAACAAATACACTTTGTGCAGGAACAATTCCATCGGTTATTGTAACCGATGCAAATGGATGCAGTAGTATATCACAACCATCAAATCCATTAGGTCCTTCTCCCATTTCTGCTTCTATAACACAACCATTGCCACCATCGTGTTTTAATGGCCCATTCAATTTACAAATTCATGTTTTGAATGGGGGTACTGCCCCTTATAGTGTTAATCTTAATGGCACACAAACGTCTATTAATGGCACTAATATTATTCAGTTTCCGTGGACAACACTAAATATAGGAGGATCGATACCTTCATTTTCAATTTCTGATTCTCATTCATGTACTGCAGATTTTTCTATTATCATTTCCCAGCCCCAGCAACTATATATTTCCACTACACACAAAGATGTAACTTGCTTTGGTTTAAGTAACGGTTATTTTAACGTTGAAGCCAGTGGCGGAACAGCTTCGGCTGGCTCACCACTTGAATTTTCACTTGATAATATTACTTATTTTCCAGGCACTCCTCAATCCCTTAGTTGGTTATACACTTTTACTGGATTATCTGCAAATACATATACTGTATATGTAAAAGATAATAACGGATGTACTAAATCTACAACAGTTCAAATTTTGGAACCGAACCCTATCACTGTTTCTGCAAATCAAAATCAACCTGTTTCATGCGGTGGTGGAAATACAATGGCAGCAAATGTAACCGGCGGAATAGTACCATATCATTATTCATGGCAGCCGTATGGGTACACGACATCATCTGTTACAGGAATGCCTGCCGGAACCTATACTTTAACAATAACTGATGCGAATCATTGTGGTCCGGTTACTGCTAATGTCAATGTAAATGAACAAGCCCATTGTTGTGGTTTTTTTCCTTCTCCTGCTCCCATTTATTCACAGTCAGATTTTACACTTCCTACTGCAACTTCTACAACTACGCTGACTCTTGACGGGAATCTTTCAGGCAGTGTAACTATTGCCTTAGGAACAGTTATTATCGATGGTGCACAAATTGATATTCCCGCTAATTCATCAATTACAGTATATGCAGGTGCAACATTAATAATTAAAAATGCAAGCCGGTTATTTGCCTGTGGTAATATTTGGAAAGGAATAATTTTAAACAACGGTGCATCACTTTATGTAATTTCACCTTCACCAACGACTTGTAAAATTGAAGATGCTCAATATGGTATAGAAGCCAGAGATGGAAGTACCCTTTACATTGATGGCTGCGAATTCAAAAA